>NZ_JBHWJJ010000016.1:0-97946 GCF_042732005.1 Streptomyces sp. NPDC059851
TGTTTTTTTTATCCCGGCCGGGGGGCCCGGGCCCCCCCCCCCCCGGGGGGCCGGGCCCCCCGCCCCCCCGGCCCCCCCGCGCCACAAAACCCCCCCGCGCCCCGGGCGCCGGGCCGGCCGGGCCTCCGGGGGCTAGGCGACCTCCCGGACCAGCGCGTCGAGCTCCTCCTCCAGTGCCCCCGCGAGGGCGGCCAGGTCCGGTACGGCGGCCGCGTCGGCGACCAGCCCGTAGTGGACCGTGTCCTTGTACGTGGACACGGCGACGGCGAGGGCGTGTCCGCAGGCCAGCGGGGCCAGCGGGTAGACCTCCCGGACCCGGCTGCCGCCGAGGGTGAAGGTGAAGCCGGGCAGCGGGACGCTGGTGACCAGGATGTCGAACAGCAGCCGGGCCGCCTGGGCGACCAGCGGTCCGCCCAGGCGGTGGCCGAGCGGGTGGACGTGGTCCGCGAGCAGGGCGACGGCCCCGGCGCCCCGCGCGGGCCCCGCCTCCTTGTTGCGGTCCATCCCGGTCCGTACCCGCTCCAGTCTGCGCAGCGGGTCCGCCTCCTCGATCGGGAGCCGCAGCAGGTAGCCGGAGAGCCGGTTGCCGTACCGGGCGTCGGCGCCGGGCCTGCGGCGGGATACCGGTATCAGGGCGCGCGGGCCGGGTCCCTCGGGCACGGCGTCGCCGCGGTCCGCCAGCCAGCGCCGCAGGCCCCCCGCGACCAGGGTGATCAGCACGTCGTTGACGGTGCCGCCGACGACCTTGCGGATGCGGTTGACGTCGTCCAGGGCGAGGGCGAGGCCGGCGACGGCACGGGTGCCCGTCCCGCCGGCGCCTGCGGTCAGGGCGGCGGGAACGGGGAGGGGCAGGCCGGAGCGGGCCATGGCCGCGCCGATCTCCAGGGCCTGCCCGACGCCCTGGATGCGGGTGGCCAGGAGGCCGGGGAGGTCGCGCAGGGCGGGGACGGGGGCCGGGGGTCCTGTGTGTGGGCGCACGGGCCCGCGTACGGGCGGTCCCTCGTCGAAGAGGGCGGCCGCGAGGGCGAGGGCCGCCAACCCGTCGGCGAGGGCGTGGTGGAACTTGAACAGGACGGCGAAGGAGCTCGGGTCGGGCCCGGCGAGTACGTGCGCCTCCCAGGGCGGCCGGTCGCGGTCGAGCGGCCGGGCCATCAGCGGGCCGGCCGCGGCCCACGGGTCCGGGGTGCGGACGAGGAACACGTGCCGGGCCGGATCGAAGTCGGCGTCGGGCGCCCAGGCGGCCGCCCCGACCGGCAGTAGGACGTCGTGGATCCGGCGGCGCAGGCCGGGCACGCGCGTGCAGCGGGTGGTGAGGAGTGCGGCGGCGCGGGCCGCCGCGTCGGGTTCGGGGTCCTTCCCGGAGCCGGGGCCCGCGGGTCGACCGGATCCGGGGCGGGCACGGGGCCCGGAGTCCTGCGCGGCGGCCTCGAAGACCGCGAGGGCGCCGAGATGCATGGGGTGGTCGGCGGACTCGATCCGCCAGAAGGCGAGATCGAGCGGGGAAAGGTGCTCTGGGACCACGTAGTGCCTCTCGCGAGCAGTGGCTGAGGCTGGAAGTCAACCCCTTTCGCCCTCCTACGATCAAGTAGCCACACTTTCACTCACCCGCCGGTCGATGCCGATCAGCCGGACAGGGCTGCGGTGCGGCCGCCGGGCCGTTGCCGGCGGCCGGGTGCAGACTGGCCGGAAGACGATCGGCACGGCGATCGGCACGGCGACCGGGACGGCGGTCGGGAAAGTCGGAGGTGTCGGCGATGACGGAGGTGCTGCTCCTCGCGGGGACGCGCAAGGGGCTCTTCATCGGCCGCAGGGAAGCCGGCGGTCCATGGCGGTTCGACGGGCCGCACTTCAACGCCCAAGCGGTGTACGCTGCCGCGATCGACCGGCGCGGGCCGGTGCCCCGGCTGCTCGTCGCCGGGGACAGCACCCACTGGGGGCCGTCGGTGTTCACCTCCGACGACCTGGGGGCGAGCTGGCAGGAGCCGGCCGAGCCCGCCGTGCGGTTCCCCAAGGGCACGGGGGCCTCGCTGGAGCGGGTATGGCAGCTGCACCCGGCCGGGCCCGAAGCCCCGGACGTGGTGTACGCGGGCACCGAGCCCGCCGCCCTGTTCCGCTCGGCGGACCGCGGCAGGTCCTTCGAACTGGTCCGCCCGCTGTGGGAACACCCGACCCGCCAGGGCTGGGTGCCTGGTGGCGGGGGCGAGGGACTGCACACGGTCCTGACCGACCCGACCGACCCGGACGCGGTGACGGTGGCGGTGTCCACCGCGGGGGTGTTCCGCACCCTGGACGGCGGCGCCAGCTGGGCCCCCTCCAACCGCGGTGTCTCGGCGGTGTTCCTGCCGGACCCGCATCCGGAATACGGCCAGTGCGTGCACAAGGTCGTCCAGGACGCCGGCGACCGGAGCCGGCTGTACCTGCAGAACCACTGGGGCGTGTACCGCAGCGACGACGCGGGCGGGCAGTGGACCGACATCGGCGGCGGCCTGCCGTCCGACTTCGGCTTCGCCGTGGCCGCGCATCCGCACCGTCCCGGCACCGCGTACGTGTTCCCGCTCAACGCCGACTCCGACCGGGTCCCGGCCGAGCACCGCTGCCGGGTCTACCGCACCCGGGACGCGGGCGCCAGCTGGGAGCCGCTCACGCGCGGGCTCCCGGACGGGGACCACTACGGCACGGTGCTGCGCGACGCCCTGTGCACGGACGACGCCGACCCGGCCGGCGTCTACTTCGGCAACCGCAACGGCGAGCTGTACGCCAGCGACGACGACGGGGACAGCTGGCAACTCCTCGCCGAACACCTGCCGGACGTCCTGTGCGTACGCGCGGCGGTGCTGGACGGCCGGGGCAGCGCGGGCGGTTGAGACGGCGGTGCTGCCGGGCCGGCGGTGCCGGGTCACCGGTTGGGCCAGTAGAGTGACTCGCTGTGGCAGCACGACCGTTGAACGAAATCGTCGAGCCGGGCTGGGCCCGTGCTCTGGAGCCGGTGGCGGCGCAGGTCGCCGCGATGGGCGACTTCCTGCGCGCCGAGATCGCGGCGGGCAGGACCTACCTCCCGTCCGGGGCGAACGTCCTGCGGGCGTTCCAGCAGCCCTTCGACGAGGTGAAGGTGCTCATCGTCGGCCAGGACCCGTACCCCACGCCGGGGCACGCGATGGGCCTGTCCTTCTCGGTGGCGCCCGACGTGCGCCCGCTGCCGCCGAGCCTGGAGAACATCTTCCGCGAGCTGCACTCCGACCTGGGCGTGCCGCGCCCGGCCAACGGCGACCTGACCCCGTGGGCCCGCCAGGGCGTGCTGCTGCTCAACCGCTCGCTCACCACGGCCCCGCGCAAGACCAACGGCCACCAGGGCAAGGGCTGGGAGGCGGTCACCGAGCAGGCGATCCGGGCGCTCGCGGCGCGCGGCAAGCCGCTGGTGTCGATCCTGTGGGGCCGACCCGCGCGCAATGTGCGGCCGCTGCTGGGCGACTTGCCCGCCGTGGAGTCGGTCCACCCCTCCCCCATGTCCGCCGACAACGGGTTCTTCGGGTCCAGGCCGTTCAGCAGGGCCAACGACCTCCTGGTCCGCCAGGGGGCGCAACCGGTGGACTGGCAGCTGCCCTCCGCCGGGTGACGTTCGGTTGAACCGTATACGACATTCATCGGATAAATACGGACAGATGCCGCCCGGGTGGACCCTGACCGAACACCTGGTTCCGATAAGCCAGTAGCATGCGGCGCCATGAGCTCCCCCACTGGGCCCGCAAATGGCCTGCCCGTACGAATGCCGCGACCCCGCCAGACCGGACGCCACCGCCGGCCCGAGCCCGCGGTGGCCCCCGAGGGAGCGCCCGCGCTGGTGCTCGCCGTGCCCGGTGCCCCTTCGGCGGCGTCGCGCGGTCTCGCGGAAGAGATCATCAGCATCGGCCGCTCCGAGCTGCCCGGCCTGGAGGCCCGTATCGGCTTCCTGGAGGGTGAGGGCGACGAGGCCGCCGAGTTCCCGTCGCTGTCGACGGTGCTCACCGCGGTCGCGGCCGAGCGCGTCGCGCGCGCCGAGTTCGCCCGCTCCGCGGGGCACGAGGTGCCCGAGCCGACCGGCCCGGACGCCGTGGTCGTGCCGCTGCTGGCCGGCCCGGACGCCGACCTGCTGCGCCGCATCCGCCAGGCCGTGATGGACTCCTCGGCCGCCGTGGAGCTGGCCGAGGTGCTCGGCCCGCACCCGCTGCTCGCCGAGGGCCTGCACGTGCGCCTGTCGGAGGCCGGCCTGGCCCGTGCCGACCGGGCGCGCCTCTTCACCGTGACCACCGCCGCCGACGGCATCATCGTGGCCACCACCGGTGGCGAGGAGGCCGTCCAGGTCGCCGGGGTGACCGGCATGCTGCTGGCCGCCCGCCTCGCGGTGCCGGTGAAGGCCGCCGCGCTGGACCAGGAGGGTTCGGTGGCCGCGGTCGCCGAGCAGCTGCGCAGCGAGGGCTCGACCCAGCTCGCGCTGGCGCCGTACCTGATCGGACCGGAGGCCGCCGAGGGGCTGCTGGACACGGCCGCCAAGGAGGCCGACTGCGCGGCCGCCGAGGTGCTGGGCGCGTACGGCGCACTGGGCAAGCTCGTCGTGACCCAGTACTCCGCGGCCCTCGGGATCAACCAGGGCGCGTCCGCCGCCCACTGACCGGCGGCTCCTTCCGTTCCGTACCAGGGCCCGCTCCCCGCACTCCGGGGCGCGGGCCCTCGCGCGTTCCCGGCCGCCGCCCGGTCAGCCCGGCACCCGGCGGCCCGGGGGGCGGCCCGGTCAGCCGAAGACCACGCAGGCGGCCGCCGGGACGGCCACCGAGCCGGCCGGGCGGGGCAGGCCGGTCCGCCGGTCCACGTCGAACCAGGTGACGTCCCCGGAGTGCTCGTTGGCCGCGTACAACCGGCGTCCCGAGGGGTCGGCGGTCAGGTCGCGCGGCCAACTGCCGCCGCAGGGCACACTGCCGGCGGACCGGGGCTCCTCGGGCCCGTCGGCGAGCGAGAGGGTGGCGATGGTGTCGGCGCCCCGGACGGCTACCCAGACGGCGGACCCGTCGGGGGAGACCACCACGGCCGACGGATGGGCCCGTACGCCCTCCGGCAGGCCCTCGGGGGCGAGCGGGACCTCGGCCACCGGTTCCAGCCGCCCGGCCCCCGGATCCCAGCGGCACACGGTCAGCTGCGGCTCCAGCTCGTGGAGCACGTAGACCGTCCGGCCGTCGGGGTGGAAGGCGAGGTGGCGCGGCCCCGACCCGGAGCGCAGGACGGTCTCGGCGTGCAGCCGGAGCGCCCCCGTGGCCCCGTCCGGTGCGCAGACCCGCACCGAGTCGGTGCCGAGGTCGACGCTCAGCACCCAGCGGCCTTCGGGGTCGGGCAGGACCTGGTGGGCGTGCGGCCGTTCCTGGCGGCTCGCATCCGGGCCGCTGCCCCGGTGGACGAGGACCCGGGCGGGTCCGGAGGGGCTGCCGTCGGCGGCGATCACCAGGCTGCTGACGCTGCCGGAGGTGTAATTGGCGGTCAGCAGCCGGCGCCCGGCCACGCTGAGGTGGGTCGGCCCGGAGCCGTCCACCGGGACGGCGGGGCCGAGGGCGGTGAGGCCCTCGGGGGTGGGCCGGAAGGCGCCGACCGCTCCCCGCTCGGCCTCGCTCACGGCGTACAGCACGCCGGTGCCGCGGTCGAAGGCCAGATAGGAGGGGTCGGCGAGCGCGTCGGTGGCGGACAGCAGGGTCAGCGCCCCGGTGTGCGGGTCGACGGCCGCGGTGGTGATGCCGCGACCGCCCCCCGAGGTGAACGAGCCGATGCGGACGCGGAGCCCGTGGCCGCGGCCCCGTTCCGCACCGTCCGCGCCCCGCGCAGCTTCCGTACCGTGCGTGCCGTGCGTGCCGTGCGTGCCGTGCGTGCCGCTCACGGGTGCCCTCTCCGCCGTACCGGATCCGTTGGAGCGACGGTAACAGAAGGTCTAGACCAGATCTCGGCCCCGTGCGCGTTCCACGGCTCCGACGTGGTGCACGTACGTCGTCGAACTGGTCCGGTCCTCGTACGTGCGGTGGAAGACCGGGGTCGCGGCCCCCGAGATCGGCGGCACGATCCAGGACCAGTCCGCCCCCACCTCCCGGCCCTTGCGCTCCTCCCGCGCCATGTGGGTGAGGAACCGCCGGGACTCGCTGTGGTGGTCGGCGATGGTGACCCCCGCCCGGTCGAAGGAGTGCAGCACGGCGCGGTTGAGCTCGACGAGGGCGCGGTCCTTCCACAGGGAGCGGTCGCTGGAGGTGTCGAGGCCCAGGCGGCGGCCGACGGCGGGGAGGAGGTTGTAGCGGTCGGTGTCCGCGAGGTTGCGCGCACCGATCTCGGTGCCCATGTACCAGCCGTTGAACGGGGCGGCCGGGTAGTGGATCCCTCCGACCTCCAGGCACATGTTGGAAATGGCCGGAACGGCGTGCCAGCGAAGCCCCCAGTCCGCCCAGCCGCGGTCGTCCGGGTGCTCGATCGGCACCTCCATCACGGCGTCGGCGGGGGTGTCGAACCAGCGGGGCTTGTCATCGGCCCCCTGGACGACCAGCGGCAGCAGGTCGAAGGGAGTGCCGGCGCCACCGCTCCAGCCGAGGGCGAGGAGGGCACTGGTGAGCGGGGCGTTGCGGGCGTCGCCGACGGTGATCGACGGGTGGTCGCCGTAGCCGGCGTACCGGATCAACTGCTCGCTCCAGATCACCGGACCGGGACGGTCCGGGGTGTCCGGGGCGAAGACGGTGATGGTGGGTCTGACCCTGCCGCCGTTGGTGGCCTCGCGCAGGTGCTGGAAGCATTCGGCGGCGACCGCGTCGGCGTCGGTCACGGCGCGGCGGTCACGGACCCGCAGCGAGTTCCAGTACAGGCGGCCTATGCAGCGGTTGCTGTTGCGCCAGGCGACGCGGGCCCCGTGGGCCAGCTCCTGCGCGGTGTGCCGGTAGGTTCCGGTGTCCGCGAGCTCGGCCCGCACGTCGGCGAGCCGTCGGCGCGGGTCCCCCGCCTGCGGATTCTCCCGATGGAAGAGCAGGACGAACTCCTCTGCCGCTTGCCACACCTGCTCGGTGGTCGAGCGTTCCCGAAGTATTTCCATCCCGGGCCGTTACCCCCTGTCCGGACAGATCCACCCTGTACGTGCCGCATGAATGTGCGGTGAACAATCACCCGTTGTACATGCCGCAGGTCAACCGGGTGACGGCGTGGGTGACCGGAACACTCCACCGGGTGATCCTCGGGCGAACCGCCTGCGCGGCAGAACTGACGCGGCGTAGGATCCGTGGCGGTCAGGCCGAGATGACGAGCGGGGCCCGCGGGTCGGTGTGCAGCGGGCCGTGCAGGGCCACCAGGGCGTGCTCCAGGCCGTGCAGGTGCACGAGGACCGGCTCCGCAGCGGCGGGCCGGGGGACGGCGGGCGGGTTGGGCTCGGCCGTCCCGCGCGGGGCGGTCAGGGCCTCCACGGCCGCCTCGACCCGCCAACAGGCGGCGGCCAGCCGGGCGTCGTGCGAGGCCTGCGGGTCCGCGGCAACGGCCACCAGGCCGCGCACCTCGCGGGCGCAGTCGTCGAGCAGCCCGAGGACCTGCCGGGCCCGGGCCTTACGGGCGCGCAGCGGGCTGAGCGGGTGGACGAGCGGGGCGAGGGCCGCGCGGGCACGGCCGAGGAGCAGATCGAGTTCGGCGGCGTGCGGGGCGGGGTCGGCCTCGGGATCGCCGGCGAGCCGGTCCAAGGAGGCCGAGGTGGCGGCCCGGACGCAGTACAGGACCCGCTGGATCCAAGCCTCGTTGGCGGCGTGCGTGGTCACCGGAAGGACCAGGGCCACGGCGAGGGCGGCGCCCAACGCGCCGACCGCGGTTTCCTGGAAGCGCAGGACCAGCAGTCCGGGGTGCAGGACTCCGAGGAGCCCGTACAGCAGGCCCGCCATGACGGTGACGAAGAACATCATCCAGGAGTAGGAGGGGGCGGCCGTGTAGAAGATGCCGAAGACGCACACCGCGACGAGCGCGGCCGTGGGCGCGGGCGCGCCGTGCAGCGGTACGGCGATCAGCAGTCCCGCGGCGATGCCGAGGAGGGTGCCCAGCACCCGGCGGAAGCCGCGGACGAGGGTCTCGCCGCGCGACGCGGTGTTGACGAAGATCCACCAAGCGGTGCCGACGGCCCAGTACCAACGGTCCTCGGAGAGCGCCTGGCCGACGGCGAGGGCGAAGGCACAGGCGGCGGTGGTCTGGAAGGCCTGCCGGGTGGTCGTCCGGGCCAGGCCGGTGCCGGGCAGGGCCGGCGGCGCGGGCGGGGGCGGGGTGCGCCGCTCGATGGGCCACAGCACGAACCGCACCGCGGCGGAGGCGAGCAGGGCCAGACCGACGGCGGCGTACAACTCGGGCAGCTGGGCCGGCAGCGCGTGCAGGAACTGCGTGACGAAGAACATCATGAAGCCGAAGATCCCGAGGGCGTGCCCGCGCGGCCCGAAACGGCGGGCGTAGACCCCGGCGAACACGACGGCGAGGAAGGCGGCGTCCCGGACGAACGGCATGCCGTGCAGGGTGGTGGCCACGGCCAGGACGGGGAACCCGGCGACGGGCAGCAGCGCGGTCGTCACGCGCTGGGCGCGCACGCTGGCGTCGAGCACGGTGAAGAGCGCGAGCAGGGCCGCCAGGCCTCCGGTGATGGACGCCGTGAGGGAGAGGCCGCACAGTTCGGCCAGTGCCACGGCGAGGCCGACGCCGATCACGGCCCGCAGCGAGTTCCGCAGTCTCACGAGCCCCGGGTCCGGAGCCACGAACATCCTCTTCACGGCGGTGTGCCGCCCCCCTCAAGGTGGTGCGCGCCGGCCCGGCGTCCGCCCGGGGGTGGTGGGCGGCGTGCGGACACGGCGAAGGCACCGCGCCCCGGACCGGCCTCGTTGCCGCCCGGCGCTGCGCGGCGCCGAAAGTACATGGATACGACACAGATAACCATCTCCCGGCCCGGCGGCTCAAACGGGCACCGGATCACTGGGCCATTGGCCCAGTGACAGCTGGGTTTCCTCGGCCACACGAGGGCCATTGCACCAGCCGATGGGCCGGGGCGACCTGCGGGAACGCCCGCCGACGGCGGCGGACCCAGTGCTCAGGGGCGGGTGTTCCAGCCGGAGATCACCGGGAGTCCGTGCTCGGTGGACAGCATGCTGACCGTGCCCGTGCGCAGCAGGAAGAGCCGGCCCTCCTCCGCCGGCAGCCCCAGGTAGCGGGCGGTCAGCACGCGCAGGAAGTGGCCGTGCGCGACGAGGACGGCGTTGCCGCGGCCCTCGGCGAGGACCGGGGCCACGCGGGCCAGGACCCGGTCCGCCCGGGCGGCGACCTGACCCGCGTTCTCCCCCGGGTGCTCGGGGTCGCCCGGCGGGACCCCGTCCCGCCACAGGGACCAGTCCGACCGGGTCCTCCGGATCTCCTCGGTGGTCAAGCCCTCGTAGCCGCCGTAGTCCCATTCGCACAGGTCGGGGTCCGTGTCGTCGGCGGTGAGCCCGGCGAGGCGGGTGGTGGCGACGGCCCGGCGCAGCGGGCTGGTCAGCACCAGGGCCGGCCGCCGGTCCAGGAAGTAGGGGGCCAGGGAAACGGCCTGGTCGGCGCCGTCGGCGGTCAGCGGGACGTCGGTGCGCCCGGTGTGCCGGCCGCTGGCGCTCCACTCGGTCTCGCCGTGCCTCACCAGCAGCAGGTCACTCACCCTCCGGACGATAGCCGCTCGGCCGCCGCCCGGCCGGTCCGGCGCGCCCGGTCCCCCGCAGCGAAACGGTGCGGAAACGCTGCGACTGGCCGGTCACGTGCGTGCTCGCGAGGCTCGGTCCATGGACTCAGTGGAACGCGAGGAGTGGTTCGCCGTCGGGTTCGCCGCGGGAGACGAGCGCTGCGTGGAGGTCGTGTACCGGCGCTGGCGGCCCCTCGTTCACGCGCTCGCGCAACGGGGCCTGGGCGACGAGCGCGAGGCCGAGGACGTCACCCAGCAGGTGTTCCTCGCGGCCTGGCGCGGCCGGAACCGCTACCGGCCCGGACCCGGCGGCTTCGGGGCCTGGCTGACCGGCATCACCCGGCACAAGGTCGCCGACGCACTGGAGGCCCGGACCCGGCGGGCCCGGGCGGCGACCGCCGCGGCCCGGGCGGTCCCCGGGGCAGCCGGCGGTCAGGGGAGCGCGCCGCTCGGGGAGGCGGAGCGGGCGGTGGACCGGCTCCTCGTCCTCGGCGAGCTGGCCAGGCTTCCGTCGGCACAGCAGCAGGTCCTGCGGCTGGCCTTCTACGGGGACCTCACCCAGACGCAGATCGCGGACCGCACGGGGCTGCCGCTCGGCACCGTCAAGAGCCACATGCGCCGAGCTCTCGAACGGCTGCGGCGGACCCTCCCGGAAGCGGTCCCGGACGCGGTCACGGAGGCGGTCACGGACGCGGTGCCGCGGGCAGCGGTCCCGGAGGCGGTCCCGGCGGGGCGATGAGCTCCAGCGCGGAGCGCAGCCCGAGCAGCCGCCCGGTGTGCGGTAGGGCAGGCCCGGAGCCCCAGCCGGGCCCGGCGAGCAGCAGCGTCGAGTGGGAGCGGGCGCCGCGCAGCCCCCACTCGATGCCGGCCACCGACCGGGCGAGTGCGCGGTCGGCGGTCGTGCGGGACTGGGCCCACAGCACGACGGCCCGCGGGCCGGTACGCCGCACGGCGTCGTGCAGGGCGTCGGCGGGGAGCGCAGCGCCGAACATCCGGGTCGGCACGCCCCGTTCGCCGAGGGCAGCGGTCAGGGCCTCGATGGGGAGGGTGTGCTGCTCCCCCGGGACGCAGGCCAGCAGGACGGGCGGGGTGCGGGGCGGGGCGGGCTGCGGGCGGATCCGGTGCAGGACCCCGGAGACGTGCCAGGACAGCAGGTGCTCGACCTCCACGTAGCGCTCGCCGGCCGTGGCCCACTTGCGGCCGACGGCGTGCAGGGCCGGTGCGATGACCTCCTCCCAGGCGGTGACCAGGCCGTGCTCGGCCAGGGCCGCCTCCAGTCGGTCGGCCACGGCCGGCGCGTCCAGGCGTACGGCGGCCCGGGAGAGCCCCCGGCACTCGGGGCGGACCGGGCCCAGGGGGAGCAACCCGCCGGGTCCGCCGCCCGGGGCCGGGAGCGGGGCGCCCGGCGGCTGGGTTGCGGGTGGGCCGGCCGCCGCGGCCTGCGCGGGTCGACCGGACGCGCCGGGGGCGCCGGGCGCGCCGGCTCGGGCGGTGCGGGCTGCCTCCGCCGGGGGCACACCTTGCGCCGTGAGCCGGCACATCAGCTCCAAACGGGCGATGTCCTGCGGGGTCCAGCGGCGGTGCCGGCCGTCTTCGCGGTGGGCCGGGCCGATGGCGTACCGGCGCTCCCAGGAGCGGACCGTGGTCGGGGAGACGCCGAGGCGGCGGGCCACGGCGCCGGTGCTCAGCCCGGCGGTGGGCGGGTCCTGCGGCGGCACGGCCGCGGGCGGCGCCGGCGGCGGGGCCGACGGTGGCGGTGCGGCCGACGGTGGCGGTGTGGCCGCGTTCGGGGTCGGGGGCGCGCTGTCCACGCCGCTCACGATACGGCGGCCGGCCCGCGGCACGGGCCCGGAGCGGAGCGTCGGCCGCAGCGGTGCGGGGCGCGGGTCATTCGATCCCCCGTCCCCGGCGGAACCGGTCCAGGCCGTCGGCGAGTTCCACCACCGGGCCGGGGTAGTCGTACCGGGCCCGCTCCGGGCCGGGGAGCCGCCACGGCTCGTGCAGCACCGGGACTTCGAGCCCGTCGAGCTCCGGCACCCAACGGTGCACGTAGCTGCCCTCCGGGTCGAAGCGGAGGCCCTGGCGGACCGGGTTCAGGACCCGGTTGGGCCGGGTGTCGGTGCCGGTGCCGGCCACCCACTGCCAGTTGAGCTGGTTGTTGGCGAGGTCCCCGTCCACGAGGAGGTCGAGGAAGTGCCGGGCGCCGACGCGCCAGTCGACGTACAGGGTCTTGGTGAGGAAGCTCGCGGTGAGCAGCCGGCCGCGGTTGTGCATCCAGCCCTCGTGGCGCAGCTGGCGCATGGCGGCGTCGACCACCGGGTAGCCGGTGCGGCCCTCCTTCCACGCCTCGGTCTCCTCCTCGGCGGCCGCCCCGGTGCGCCAGCGGTCCCCGCGGCCGCGGTAGTCGCGGGCGGCGCTGTCGGGGCGGGCGGCGAGCACCTGGTGGTGGAAGTCGCGCCAGCACAACTGTCGGACGAAGGCCTCGCCGCCGGGGCCGCCCGCGGCCCGGGCGCGTTGGACGGCCTCGGTGGCCGAGAGCGTGCCGAAGTGCAGGTGCGGGGAGAGGCGGGAGGTGGCGTCCCCGGCCAGGTCGTCGTGGAGGTCCTGGTACCGGGTCAGGCCGCCGTGCAGCCATCGGGTCAGTAGCGTGCGGGCCTCCCGCTCTCCGCCGCGCGCGAGCCCCGGGGAGACCCCGGCGACGGCCCGCCGCCGGGGCAGCGGATCGGAGCCGATCCCGTCGGGCACGGGCACCGACCGCGGGGCGGCCAGGACCCGGCGCAGCGGGACGTCGGCCCAGCGGCGGAAGTACGGGGTGAACACGGCGAAGTGGTCGGAGCCGGCGGGGACCACGGACCCGGGGGCGGCGGCCGTGACCACCCCCTCGTGGGCGTAGAGCCGGCGGCCGTCCGCCTCCAGGGCGGCGCGGAGCCGCTCCTCTCGGGCTCGGGCGTAGCCGCTGACCCCGGCCGCCATGTGGACCTCGTCGGCGTCCTGGTCCCGGACGAGGGCGCAGACCTCGTCGATGGTGTCCCCGGAGCGCAGCACGAGGCGGCCGCCGCGCTCGCGCAGGGCGGCGTCGAGGTCGGCGAGGCAGTCGGCGAGGAAGGCGAGCCGGTTGGGGGCGGCGAAGCCGGCGGCGTCGACGGCGGGGTCCCGGACGAAGAGGGGCACGATCCGGTCGCAGGAGGAGAGGGCCGCGCGCAGCGGCGGATGGTCGTGCAGGCGCAGGTCGGAGGTGTACAGGACCACCGCGACGTTCATGTGTGCTCGCTCCGCTTCAGGGCCGCCCGTGCTCCGGGGGACGGCTGTCATCGGGTACTTCGGCCGGTACGGGTGCGGCGGATGCGCCGGGAGCGGCGGGAGCCGTGTTCGCCTCGTCGTCCAGGCGCTGTGCGGCGCGGGCGATGTTGCGGGCCATGCCGCCGAAGACCACGGCGTGGAACGGGGACACGCTCCACCAGTAGAGGTGTCCGAGCAGTCCGTGCGGGTGGAACAGGGCCCGCTGCCGGTAGCGCGAGCCGCCTTCGGCCCCGGTGTCGGGATCGGGATCGCGCTCCGGGTCGGGCTCGGCGTACATCTCCAGCCAGGCCAGTCCCGGCAGCCGCATCTCGGCGCGCAGCCGCAGCAGCCGGCCCGGCTCGATCTCCTCCACCCGCCAGAAGTCCAGGGAGTCCCCCACCCGCAGCCGGGCCGCGTCGCGCCGGCCGCGGCGGATGCCGACGCCTCCGACGAGCCGGTCCAGCCAGCCCCGTACCGCCCAGGCCAGCGGGAAGGAGTACCAGCCGTTCTCGCCGCCGATGCCCTCGACGACCCGCCACAGGGCGCCGGGCGAGGCGTCGACGGCGAGCTCCCGCCGGTCCGTGTAGAGGCTGCCGCCCGCCCAGTCGGGGTCGGTGGGCAGCGGGTCGCTCGGTGCGCCGGGCACGGCGGCGGAGGACCAGCGGGTGGTCACCCGGGCCTCCCGGACCCGCTGCAGGGCGAGTTCCAGCGCCCGGTCCAGCCCGATCGGGGTGCCGGGCGGGTCGGGGACCCAGCGGGCGATGTCGTGCTCGGCGCAGACCACCTCGTGGCGCAGGGATTCGGCGAGGGGCCGGGCCAGGGCCCGCGGCACCGGTGTGACCAGGCCGATCCAGTGGCTGGACAGGCGGGGGGTCAGCATCGGCACGCGCATGATGAATCGTGGGGGGAGCTGGGCGACGGCGGCGTAGCGGTGCATCATCGCCTCGTACGTGACGACGTCGGGACCTCCGATGTCGAAGGCCCGGCTGACGTGGGGCGGCATGGCGGCGCTTCCGACGAGGTAGCGCAGGACGTCGCGGACGGCGATGGGCTGGACGCGGGTGCCGACCCAGCTGGGGGTGACCATGACGGGCAGCCGTTCGGTGAGGTAGCGCAGCATCTCGAAGGACGCCGAGCCGGAGCCGATGATCACCGCGGCGCGCAGGACGGTGGTCGGCACCCCGGAGGCGAGCAGGATCCGGCCGACCTCGGCGCGGGAGCGCAAGTGCGGGGAGAGCGCGTGCACGGGGATGCCGGCCGGGGTGAGGCCGCCCAAGTAGACGATGCGGCGGACGCCCGCGGCACGGGCCTGTTCGGCGAAGATCCGGGCGGCCGCCCGGTCGCGGTCCTCGAACCCGGATCCGGCGCCGAGGGCGTGGACGAGGTAGTAGGCGACGTCGATGCCGCGCAGGGCCGCCGCGACGGAACCTTCGTCGCCGACATCACCGCGGACGATCTCGACCCGCCCCGCCCACGGGTGATCGCGCAGTTTCTCGGGGGACCGGGCCAGGCAGCGGACCCGGTGGCCGGCGTCGAGGAGCTCGGGCACCAGCCGGCCGCCGATGTAGCCGGTGGCCCCGGTGACGAGACACTGCAGACCGCTCATGACTTCCCTTTCGCTCGCTCCTCGGCTCCTGCCCCGTACGGGGACCCCGTCTCCTGGCCCGCAGGGGATTCGGGTGGGCCGGCGTGCCCGGATGCACCCCGGCCGCAGCCACAGCCGCAGCCCCGACGCCGAGGGCGATGCCGAGGCCGAGGCGGTAGCGGACGGGAGGGCACTGGGCCATTGGTACAGTCGCGGCATGGTGGTGGACGAACTCGACACCCGGATTCTGCGCCTGCTGATCGAAGAGCCGCGGACCAGTCTCCGCGAGTACGCCCGGATCCTCGGGGTCGCCCGCGGCACCCTCCAGGCCCGGCTCGACCGGCTGGAGCGCACCGGTGTGATCACCGGGACGGGCCCCGTGCTCTCCCCGGCGGCGCTCGGCCATCCGGTGCTGGCGTTCGTGCACATCGAGGTCACCCAGGGCCACCTGGACGAGGTCGGCGAGGCGCTGGCGGAGGTCCCCGAGATCATCGAGGCGTTCTCGATAACGGGCGGCGGGGACCTGCTGACCCGGGTCGCAGCACGGGACAACGAGCACCTGGAGGACGTGATCCAGCGGCTGATCCGGTTGCCGGGCGTGGTCCGGACCCGGACCGAGGTGGCACTGCGGGAGCGGGTGGCGCACCGGCTGCTGCCGTTGGTCGAGGCCGTGGGACGGGCGGCCCGCAAACCCTGACGGCCCCCGACGGGCCCTGACAGCCCCCGACGGCCCCGAACCGTCCGTTCCGTACGGCCCCGAACCACCCGTCGCGCCCTGCCCGTTCGGCCCGGGGCCTGGCGGGGCGCGCCGGGCGCTGCGACCATGCGTGACGTGACCGCCACCCTGCTGCCCCCGGGCACCGAGCGCGGACCGCGCCGGTGGCCCGTCGTCGGGAACCTGCCGGCCTTCGCCCGCGATCCCCTGGCCTTCTTCGAGTCCCTGCGCGACGAGTACGGCGACTGGGTGCCGTGGGCCCTCGGCCCGAAGCGCAACGTCCTGGTCTCCCGGCCCGAGCACGCCGGTGAACTGTTGGCCGCCGTGGAGAAGACGTTCCGGCCCACGGAGCTGGGCTGGGCCTTCCACCAGCTGCTCGGGGACGGTGTGGTCGTGTCCACCGGCGCGGACTGGCGGCGCAAGCGGGCTCTGGTCCAGCCGGCCGTCCGCCCGCGGCAGGTCCGCTCGTACGCCGCCACGATGGTGGAGTGCGCCGACGCGCTGACCCGCGGCTGGGCCGAGGGCGGGCGCATCGACGTGCACCGGGAGATGGCCGGGCTCACCCAGCGGATAGCGGTGCGCACCCTGTTCGGCAGCGACGCGGCCGGCCGGGAGGCCCCGATCAGCGCGGCCATGGCCACGGCCCAGCGGGAACTGGGCGCCGAGTTCCGCGGTCTGACGCTGTTCCTGCCGCCGTGGGTCCAGACTCCGGGGCGGCGCCGGATGCGCCGGGCCGTGGCCGTCCTGGACCGGGAGATCGCACACGTCATCCGGGAGCACGAGGCGGCCTCGGCCGGCGGGGCGGAGCGGGACGACCTGCTGAGCCGGTTGTTGGCCGCCCGCGACGAGCACGGCGGGCCGCTGTCGCGCAAGGAGCTGCGGGACGAGTCGATCACGCTCTACATCGGCGGGCACGAGACCACCTCGACCACCCTGACCTGGGCCTGGCAGCTGCTGTCGGCCGCTCCCGGGGCGCGGGCCCGGCTGACGGAGGAGCTGGACCGGGTGCTCGGCGGGCGGTTGCCCGCGTACGAGGACTACGAGCGGCTGACCTGGACCCGACAGGTGGTCAAGGAGGCGCTGCGCATGTACCCGCCGGTCTGGCTGATCTCGGCGGTCGCCGGGGAGGGGGCGACGATCGGCGGGCGGAGCGTGCCCGAGGGGACGGCGGTGTGGACCAGCCCGTGGTCCATGCACCGGGACGGGCGCTGGTTCCCCGACCCGGGGGCCTTCCGCCCGGAACGCTGGGACGCGGATGCGGTCCGGCCCGCGGCGGAGCAGGCCTGGATCCCCTTCGGCGGCGGGCCACGGGCCTGCCTGGGCGCCCGGTTCGCCCTGGTGGAAGCGGTGCTCGTACTGGCGGTGCTGGCCCGGCGCTTCCACCTGGACACCGGTCCCGAGCCGGCCGCGGTCTTCCCCGGGCTGACGCTCCAGCCGGCCGGGCCGGTGCCGGCGACGCTGCGGCGGCCCTGACCCGGTACGGAGGGACCCGGGCGGAGCTCCGGCCCGGGCGGCCCCGGGCCGGTCGGGTCCCGGGCCGGTCGGGTCCCGGGCCGGTCGGGTCCCGGGCCGGTCGGGTCCCGGGCTCGACGAACCTCCGGCCGGCGGGGAAGATCCCGACCCCCGTCCGAGTTAGTAGAACCGTGAACGAAATGACGCGGGAGACGGGGGAGGTCGCCTCCGCCGGCGGGAACGCAGGCGGGGAGGTCGACGTGGTGGTCGTGGGTGCCGGGCAGGCGGGCCTGTCCAGCGCCTATCACCTGGCGCGGGCGGGCATCGGCCACGTGGTCCTGGACCACGCACCCCGCCCGGGCGGCGCGTGGCAGTTCCGCTGGCCCTCGCTGACGTACGGCAAGGTGCACGGCATGCATGCACTGCCCGGCATGGAGCTCGTGGACGCCGACCCGCTGCGGCCGTCGTCAGCGGTGATCGGCGAGTACTTCACCGCGTACGAGCAGCGGTTCGACCTGGACGTACGCCGCCCCGTGCACGTGACGGCGGTACGGGAGGGTGCCGGCGGGCGGCTGCGGGTGGAGTCCTCGGCGGGCGCCTGGTCCGCGAGGGCGCTGATCAATGCCACCGGCACCTGGGACCGGCCCTTCTGGCCCCGCTATCCGGGCCAGGCGTCCTTCCAGGGGCGTCAGCTGCACACGGCCGGCTACCCGGGGCCGCAGGCGTTCGCCGGGGCCCGGGTGGTCGTGGTCGGCGGCGGCACCTCGGCGGTGCAGCACCTGCTGGAGATCGCGCAGGTGGCGGCCGCGACGACGTGGGTGACGCGCCGGCCCCCGGTGTTCCGGGACGGGACCTTCGGTGAGGCGGAGGGCCGGGCGGCCGTGGCCCTGGTCGACGCGCGGGTACGGCAGGGGTTGCCGCCGCAGAGCGTGGTCAGCGTGACGGGGCTGCCCCTGAACGAGGCCGTGCGGGAAGGGATCGCCTCGGGCGTGCTGGACCGTCGGCCGATGTTCGAGCGGATCACGCCGACGGGTGTGGCCTGGGGGGACGGGCAGGAGCTGCAGGTCGACGTGATCCTGTGGGCGACGGGGTTCCGGGCGGCCGTGGACCACCTGTCTCCGCTGCGCCTGCGGGAACCGGGCGGCGGGATCCGTCTCGACGGCACCCGCGCCGTCCGTGACGAGCGCGTCCACCTCGTCGGGTACGGCCCGTCGGCGTCGACGATCGGCGCCAACCGGGCGGGCGGCGCGGCGGTCCGCGAGATCCGCCGCCTGCTGGCCCACGCCGCGCAGGATGCCGGGGCGGACTCCCGGGGTGCGCACTTCGGGAGCGCGGACTTCCGGGAGGCCGAGGCCGTCTTCCGCGGGGCCGGCGGCGCGCGGGGGGTCCTCGAACCGGCCGGCGCCTGAGGGGCGGACACCGAGGGGCCGGACCTACCCTGCCGGCCCTCCCTGGGCGGGGCCTACCCGGGCGGAGATCCCGCCTGCGCCCGTCCGGCGCCCGTCCCCGCGCCGGCGGGTACCGCGTCAGCGGCTGCGGCGCGAACGCGGTTGAAGTCCGCCACGTGCCTCTTGTGCTCCTTGTACGTCGCCGAGAAGCGGGTGTCCCCCTGCTTGACGGTGACGAAGTAGAGCCAGTCGCCGGGCGTCGGCGCCACGGCCGCAGCCATGGCCTGGAGCCCCGGGCTGTCGATCGGCGTCGGCGGGAGTCCCTGACGGCGGTAGGTGTTGAAGGGGTGGTCGATACGCGTGTCGCTGATCTTGGTGTCCACGGTCCGGCGGTTCAGCGCGTAATTGATGGTGGAGTCCATCTGGAGCGGCATCGACCGCGCCAGCCGGTTGTGTACGACGCGGGCGACCTTGCCCATGTCGGCGCGGGAATCGGCCTCGGCCTCGACGATGCTGGCGAGGGTGGCCGTCTGGTACGGGGTCATCCCGTGCGCCTTGGCGCCCTCGGCGACGGCTCGCGTCGCGAGCTTCTGGTTGGCCGTCCGCACCATGTGGGCGAGCAGCTCGGCGGCGGTGGTCCGGGAGGTCACCGGGTACGAGGCAGGGAAGAGGAAGCCCTCCGGGTTGCCCTTCGCCTCCGCCGGCAGGGCCAGTCCGGCCGTGGCCGCAGCGGCTTTCGCGGAGCCGGCCGGGAGTTCCAGCTCGCGGTCGATGGCCGCGTAGACCTGGGGGGCGCGCCAGCCTTCGGGGATGACCAGTACGCGCGGCTTGGTGGGGGCCTCCGCCTCCTCCTCCCGCAGCAGCGGTCCGAGGGTGACGACCGTCCCGATGACGAGCAGCATGCCGAGGAAGAGCGCCAGACGGCCCCGGCGGGTGAGCCGGTAACGACGCCGTGGCGGCCAGTACTCATGACGCATGCGGGCACGCTAACCCGCGAACCGCCGCATTCCCGGCATCACACCCCCGCACCCGTCATACGATCACACGTTCCGCCGTGGGCGGGTGGGCGCGGGCCGCCTCCCGGTCCCGCTGGACCAGGGCGGCGTACCGGCCGCCGGCCGCCAGCAGCTCCTCGTGCGTGCCGCGCTCGGCGATACGGCCCTCGTCGAGGACGACGATCTGGTCGGCGTCACGGATGGTCGAGAGTCGGTGCGCGATGGTGATCGTGGTGCGGCCCGCGGAAAGTGTGTCGATGGCCTGCTGGACGGCGTGCTCCGTCCGGGTGTCGAGGGCACTGGTGGCCTCGTCGAGGATCAGCACGGGTGGGTCGCGCAGGATGGTGCGGGCGATGGCGAGGCGCTGTTTCTCGCCACCGGAGAAGCGGTAACCGCGCTCGCCGACGAGCGTGTCGTACCCGTCGGGCAGGGAGGCGATGTGGTCGTGGATCTGGGCGGCTCGGGCCGCCGCGGCGATCTCCTCGTCGGTGGCGTCCGGTTTGGCGAAGCGCAGGTTGTCCGCGACCGACGCATGGAAGAGGTAGGTCTCCTGGGAGACCACGCCTATGGACCGGGCCAACGAGTCGAAGTCGAGGTCGCGCACGTCCACCCCGTCGAGGGCGACCCGGCCGCCGGTGACGTCGTACAGCCGGGGCACCAGGTAGCTGAGGGTGCTCTTGCCGGAGCCCGTCGGGCCGACCACGGCGAGGGAGCCGCCGGCCGGGACGGTGATGTCGATCCCCGACAGGGTGGGCCCGCTCTCGGCGTCGTACGCGAAGTGGACGTCCTCGAGGCGGACGTCACCCCTGGCCCGCTCCAGGCGCACGGGGTCCGCGCGCTCGGTGATGTCCACCGGCAGGTCGAGGTACTCGAAGATGCGGGCGAACAGGGCGAGCGAGGTCTGGATCTGTACGCCGGTCGACAGCAGGCTCACGGCGGGCCGGAACAGGCCCTGCTGGAGCGTGACGAAGGCGACGAGCGTACCCACGGAGAGGGAGGGGGCGCCCGACTGCAGGGCCATGCCGGCGGCCCAGTAGATGAGCGCCGGCATGGCGGCCATGACGATGCCTATGGTGGACATCCGCCAGCGGCCGGCCATGCTGGAGCGCACTTCGAGGGCGACGAGCTTCTCGGACTCCGCGGAGAAGGAGCGGGTGAGCGAGTCGGCGCGGCCCATGGTGCGGCCCAGCAGGATGCCGCTCACCGACAGCGACTCGGTGACCGTGGCGGCCATGGCGGCCATCTGCTTCTGCCGCTGGAAGGTGATCTTCTTGCGTTCGCGGCCGACCCTCTGGCTGATCCATACGAAGAGGGGCAGCAGGAGCAGCGAGACCAGGGTGAGCCGCCAGTCCAGCGCGAGCATGGCGACGACGGAGGCGACGACGGCCGTGAGGTTGGAGACGAGCGAGGTCGCGGTGGAGGTCACGGTGGCCTGCATGCCGCCGATGTCGTTGGCGATCCGGGACTGCACCTCGCCGGTGCGGGTGCGGGTGAAGAAGGCCAGGGGCATCCGCTGGAGCTGGGTGTAGACGGCGGTGCGCAGGTCATGCATGACGCGCTGACCGACGGTCGTGGATATCAGGGTCTGCAGGACGCCGAAGACACTGGTGACGACCGCGGTGAGGATCATGCCGAGCGCGAGCAGACTGAGCAGCCCGGTGCGGCCCTCGGGGATGGCGACGTCCAGGATCTCCTTGAGCAGGAACGGCGAGGCGACACCGACCAGCGAGGACGCGCAGACGAGGAGCCCCACGACGACCAGGCGGCTGCGGTAAGGGCGGAAGAGGCCCATGATCCGGCGCAGTTCGCGCGGCCGCTCTCCGGGGCCGGGCCGGCGGGGGTCGAGGGATTCCGTCGATGGCGTCCAATTCGGTTCTTCGGAGCGCATGGGCCTCCTTCTGACGGGATTCGGACTCCCGACGACTCAGGCGAGCATAGCTCATTGTTACCTATGCTCACAATGAATCGGGTCCTGCTACTGTTCCCAGTATGAGCACCGCTTCCGAGACCGACAGCACCGACGGCGTGCTCGCCGAGCAGTTGCTGAGGCTGACCCGCCGCCTCCACCGGATCCAGAAGCGCCATCTGGAGCCGCTGGGCATCACTCCAGCCCAGAGCAGGCTGCTGCGCCTGGCCTCGTACTCCGATGGTGAACAGCCGCCCCGGATGGCGGACCTCGCCGCCCGCCTGGAGGTGGTGCCCCGCGCCGTGACGACCCTGGTGGACGGCCTGGAGGCGGCCGGCTGCGTACGCCGCGCCCCCGACCCGGCGAACCGGCGCGTCATACGGATCGAGCTCACCGACACGGGACGCGCCACGCTGCGCCGACTGCGCAGCGCGCGAACCGACGCCGCAGAGGAGATCCTGGCACCGTTGACCGCCGAGCAGCGGGACCTGCTCGGCGGCCTGCTGGCCGCCCTCACCGACGCCCCGGAGGGGCGCCGCTGCTGACGGGCCGAGGAGCGAGGGGTCGCGCATGCCGCTGCTGGAACCGAAGCCCGGGGCCCTGCGCCCGCACCGCGTCGCAGGCCCCTCCCCCGACCGCATGCCCGAGTGGCGTGCCGGCGGCACTCCCGAGCCGCTGCGCGGCGAGCTGACGGAGCTGCTGGGCGCCGAGAAGGTGCTGTGGAAGGCCTCCGACCTGGTCCGCTACTCCTCCGACGCCTCCCCGTACCGGTTCGTACCGCAGGTGGTGGTGGTCGCGGAGGACATCGACGACGTCTCCGCGGTCCTGTCGTACGCCCACGGGCACGGCCGCGAAGTCGTCTTCCGGGCCGCCGGGACCTCGCTGAACGGCCAGGCCCAGGGCGAGGACATCCTCGTCGACGTACGCCGCCACTGGGCCGGCGTCGAGGTCCTGGAGGGCGGCCGCCGGGTCCGGATCCGGCCGGGGACCACCGTGGCGCGGGCCAATGCCGCCCTCGCCCGGCACGGCCGCGTCCTCGGCCCCGACCCGGCCAGCGCGATCGCCTGCACCCTCGGCGGGGTCGTCGCCAACAACTCCTCCGGCATGACGGCGGGGACCACGAGGAACGCGTACCGGACCCTGTCCTCCCTGACCTTCGTGCTGCCCGGCGGGACCGTGGTGGACACCGCCGACCCGCTCGCCGACGAGGACCTCGCCCGCGCCGAGCCCGCCCTCTGCCGCGGCCTGATGGAGATCAAGCGGGAGATCGAGGCCGACCCGGAGCTCGTCGCCCGGATCCGGGCCAAGTACGAGATCAAGAACACCACCGGCTACCGCCTCGACGCCTATCTGGACGGCACCACCCCGGTCGAGGTCCTGCGCGGGCTCATGGTCGGCTCCGAGGGCACCCTCGGCTTCCTCGCCGAGCTGGTCTTCGACACCCTCCCCCTGGACCGCAAGGCCGCCGGTGCGCTGCTCTTCTTCCCGTCGCTGCCCGCCGCGGCCGCCGCCGTACCGCTGTTCAACGAAGCCGGCGCCCTCGCCGTCGAGGTGATGGACGGCAACACCCTGCGCGCCTCCGTCAGCGTCGCGGGCGTCCCCCGCGACTGGGCCCGCCTGCCGAAGGACACCACCGCCCTACTGGTCGAGTTCCGTGCCCCCGACGAGGCGGGCCTGGCGGAGTACGAGCGCCGCGCCGCCGGGGTGCTGGCCCGGCTGGACCTGGTCGCGCCGGTGCCCTCCGTCACCAACGCCCTCACCCGGGACCCGGGTGCCCTCCACGGCTACTGGACGGCGCGCAAGGCCTTCGTCACCGCCGTCGGCGGGGCCCGCGCCCCCGGCACCACCCTGATCACCGAGGACTTCGCCGTGCCGCCGGCGCGGCTCGCCGAGGCCTGCGGGGCGCTGCTGGCGCTCCAGGCCGAGCACGGCTTCGACGCGGCCGTCGCCGGCCATGCCGCGCACGGCAACCTGCACTTCCTGCTCGCCTTCGACGCCGCCCGGCCGTCCGACGTGGCGCGCTACGCGGCCTTCATGGACGCGTTCTGCCGGCTCACGGTGGAACGGTTCGACGGCTCGTTGAAGGCCGAGCACTCCACGGGCCGCAACATGGCCCCCTTCCTGGAGCTGGAGTGGGGGCCCGCGGCCACCGAACTGATGTGGCGCACCAAGCGGCTCGTCGACCCGGAAGGGCTGCTCGCCCCGAGGATCCTCCTCGACCGCGACCCGCAGGCCCATCTGCGCGGGCTGAAGACGATCCCCCGGATCGAGGCGGTGGCCGACCCGTGCATCGAGTGCGGCTTCTGCGAACCGACCTGCCCCAGCAAGGACCTGACGACCACGCCCCGTCAGCGCATCGTGCTGCGCCGGGAGATGATGCGGCAACAGCCGGGCTCCCGGGTGCTGGACGAGCTGCTCGCTTCCTACGGGTACGACGCCGTGGACACCTGCGCGGGCGACTCCACCTGCATGCTCGCCTGCCCGGTCGGCATCGACACCGGCGCGCTGGTGAAGGATTTCCGCCAGCGCCGGCACGGTCCGCGCGAGGAACGGGCGGCCGAACTCGCCGCCCGTCGGTTCGCGGCCGTCGAGGGCGCCGCACGGCTGGCCGTGGCCGCCGCCGGCACGGTGGCCGGCCTCGCCGGGGACCGGCTGCCGGCGGCGGTCGCGCGGGCCGCGCGCAAGGCCGTACGCCCCGACCTGGTACCGCAATGGCTGCCGCAGATCCGCGGCGCCGCCCCGCGCGCCCTCCCCGCGACCCGACGGGTCGGAGCGGCGGCCGTCTACTACCCCGCCTGCATCAACCGGATCTTCGGCGGGCCCCGGGGCGAGCCCGGGCCGAGCCTGCCGGAGGCCGTGGTGGCCGTGTCCGAGCGGGCCGGCAAGCCGGTGTGGATCCCGCCGGACACCACCGGCACCTGCTGCGCGACGATCTGGCGTTCCAAGGGGTACGACGCCGGGAACCGCGTGATGGCCAACCGGATCGTGGAGGCCGCCTGGGGCTGGACGGCCGGCGGGCGGCTGCCGCTCGTGGTCGACGCCTCCTCCTGTGCGCTGGGCATCGCGCGCGAGGTCGTACCGTACCTGACCGACGAGAACCGTGCCCTGCACGCGGAACTGACGGTCGTCGACTCCGTCGTCTGGGCGGCGCGGGAGCTGCTGCCGCGCCTGGCGGTCCGGCGTACGGCCGAATCGGCGGTCCTCCACCCCACCTGCTCGATGCGGCACTTGGGCACGGAGGGCGCGCTGCGGGCGGTGGCCGGGGCCTGCGCCCGGGAGGTGGTCGTACCGGACGACGCGGGCTGCTGCGGCTTCGCGGGCGACCGGGGAATGCTGCACCCGGAGCTGGCGGCCTCCGCCACGGCGCGCGAGGCGACGGAGGTGACGGCGCGCCAGTTCGACGCGTACCTGTCGGCGAACCGGATGTGCGAGGTGGGGATGGAACGGGCCACGGGCCGCCCCTATCACTCGGCCCTGGTCGAGCTGGAGCGCGCCACGCGTCCGTGACCTGGTGCGCGGCAGCGGCCTGGCGGAAAGTCTCGCAGCGTGACGCCGTGGCCCACGCAAAATCGATTGCCCGCGACGGGTCCGGGGGGCGAACCTTGCACGGTTCGGACATCACGACCAGTCATGGGGCGTCATGCAGATCAGCGACCTTCCGCATCCGGACCCCGGGGTACCCGACGCCCGCTCCGGCCCTCGTTTCCTCCTGTGGCTCGGGCGTACGCAACTCGGCGGTCAGGCCAAGAGCCTGGGCTGGGGCCTGGTGCACTTCTGCGGGATCGCCGGGCTTCCGTACGCGGTCGGCGCGGGCATCGAAGCGGTCGTCGCGCACGACGGCACCCGGCTCCTGCTGGTCGGCGCGCTGCTGGCGCTCACGGGCATCGCCATCTCCCTCGGCGACACGATGCTGCACCGCACGGCCGTCACCAACTGGATCACCGCTGCGGCGCGCGTGCAGCAGCTCCTGGCCCGCAAGACCGCCGAACTCGGCTCCGCCCTGACCCGACGGGTCGCGGCGGGCGAGGTCGTGGCGGTCTCCACGGGCGACGTGGAGAAGATCGGTTGGTTCGTGGAGGCGGTCTCCCGTTTCCTCGCCGCCGCCTTCTCCGTCGTCGCCATCTGCGTCGGCCTGCTCGTCTACGCGCCGTCGATCGGGATCGTCGTCGCCGTCGGCGTCCCCGTGCTCGCGCTGTCCGTGCTGCCGCTGCTGCCGCGCGCCACCCGGAGGGCCGACGTCCAGCGGGAGAAGGCCGGCAAGGCCACCGAGCTGGCCTCCGACACCGTGGCGGGCCTGCGGGTGCTGCGCGGCATCGGCGGCGAGGAGCTGTTCCTCGGCCGCTACCGGGAGGCCTCGCAGCAGGTCCGGGAGGCAGCCGTGCGCAGCGCCCGGATGTGGGCACTGATCTCGGCGATCCAGGTGCTGCTGCCGGGCGTGCTGCTGATCACGGTCGTCTGGTACGGCTCGTCGCTCGTCCTGGACGACCGCCTGGCGGTCGGCGAACTCGTCGCCGCCTTCAGCGCGGTGGCCACGATGCTCTATCCCCTGCGGCACTTCGAGGAGATCGCGATGGCCTACTCCTTCTCGCGCCCCTCCGCCCAGCGGGCCGCCCGGGTGCTGTCGCTGGCGCGTATGGACGCGCCCGCGCGGGCGGGTTCGCAGGCCCCGCTCCGGGCGCCGGAGCCGGGAGGGGACCTGTACGACCCGGTGACCGGCCTGCGGGCCCCGGCGGGCCGGTTCACGGCGGTGGTGTGCGGGGACCCGGACCTGGCGGGCCGGCTGGCCGAACGTCTGGGCGGCCACCCGGCGGACGGTGAGGACGACGGCTCCGGGTCCAGGTCCGGCTCCGGCTCCGGGTCCGGGTCCGCCGGCCGGGACTCCGTGCTGCTGGGCGGGGTCCCGCTGGACGGGCTGCCGCTGGACACAGCGCGCACCCTGGTCCTCGTGCAGGACAAGGATCCGGTGTTGCTGTCCGGGACGCTGCGCGAACTGTTCGCCGTGCCGTCGTCCGGAGCGGTCGAGCCGACGGCAGCGCTGGCCGCCGCCCAGTGCGCAGATGTCCTGACCGCGCTCCTGCAGTCGGCGCCGGAGGGGGTCGTGGACCCGATGGACGCCCGGATCACCGAGCGCGGCCGGTCGCTCTCAGGCGGCCAGCGCCAGCGCCTGGCGCTGGCGCGGTCCCTGGCCGCCGACCCGGAGGTGCTGGTGCTGGACGAGCCGACCTCGGCGGTCGACTCGCACACCGAGGCGCGGATCGCGGACGGCATCACCGCGCTGCGGGCCGGCCGGACCACCGTGGTCCTGGCCTCGTCGCCCCTGCTGCTGGACCGCGCCGACCACGTGGTGCTGGTCCACGAGGGGGCGGTCGCCGCCTCCGGCACGCACCGCGAACTGCTCCACGGCGAGCCGCGCTACCGGGCGGTCGTCACGCGGGAGACCGACGAGGAGCAGCGACTCGCCCGACTGGAACTGGCACAGCTGGCAGAGGAATTCACAGGGATCGAGGAAACCGCATGATCGGCGTGGCGCCGCCGGAGTACGACCCGGCGGCCCCCGAAACGGCCGCCACCCTGCCCGTGGGCACTCCGGCGACCGTACGGGGTTACGTGCACGGCCTGCTGCGGCGGCACCGGCGGGCCTTCGCCGTCCTGGTCGCGGTGAACGCGGTCGCGGTGACCGCCTCCATGGTCGGCCCTTACCTGCTGGGCCGGGTCGTGGACCAGCTCGCGGCCGGGGCGCGCGAACTCCACTTGGAGCGCGTGGCCGTGGTGTTCGCGCTGGCGCTCGCCGTCCAGACGGTGTTCGTCCGGCTGGTCAGACTGCGGGGGGCGATGCTCGGCGAGCAGATGCTGGCCGACCTGCGCGAGGACTTCCTGGTGCGGTCGGTGGGCCTGCCGCCGGGCGTGCTGGAACGGGCCGGTACCGGAGACCTGCTGTCCCGCATCACCACCGACATCGACCGGCTGGCCAATGCGATGCGGGAGGCCGTGCCACAGCTGGCCATCGGCATCGTGTGGGTGGGGCTGCTCCTCGGCGCACTCGGCGTCACCGCGCCGCCGCTGGCGCTCGCCGCGCTGGTGGCGCTGCCGGTGCTGGTGATCGGCTGCCGCTGGTACTTCCGGCGGGCCCCTTCGGCGTACCGCTCGGAAGCGGCCGGCTACGCGGCGGTCGCGGCCGCGCTCACCGAGACGGTGGACGCGGGCCGGACGGTCGAGGCGCACCGCCTCGGCCCGGCCCGGATCAAGCTGTCGGAGCAGCGGATCAAGGAGTGGACGGCGTGGGAGCGGTACACCCTGTACCTGCGGACGGTCCTCTTCCCCGTCATCAACGTCACCTTCCTGACGATCCTCGTCTCGGTGCTGCTGATCGGCGGCTTCTGCGTGCTCCGGGGCTGGCTGTCGGTGGGGCAGCTGACCACGGGCGCGCTGCTGGCACAGATGATGGCCAACCCGATCGGGCTGATCCTGCGGTGGTACGACGAACTCCAGATCGCGCAGGTGTCGCTGGCCCGGCTGGTCGGTGTGCGGGAGATCGAGCCGGACGCGGGGGACGCGGGCGTCGCCCCGGAGGGGCGCGACGTGCGCGCGGAGGAGGTCCGCTTCGGCTACCGGGAGGGCGTGGACGTCCTGCACCGGGTGTCGATGTCCGTGCCGCCGGGAACCCGGATGGCGCTCGTCGGCCCGTCGGGCGCCGGCAAGTCCACGCTGGGCCGGCTGTTGGCGGGGATCTACGCGCCGCGTGCGGGTGAGGTGACCCTCGGCGGGGCCCAGCTGTCGCGGATGCCTGCGGAGCGGGTGCGCGAGCAGGTGGCCCTCGTCAACCAGGAACACCACGTGTTCGTGGGCTCGCTGCGGGACAACCTGCGGCTCGCACGGACGGGGGCGCGGGACGCCGAGCTGTGGGCGGCGCTGGGCGCGGTGGACGCCGACGGCTGGGCCCGGGCCCTGGAGTCCGGCCTGGACACCGAGGTGGGATCCGGCGGCACGGCGCTGACTCCGGCCCAGGCGCAGCAGATCGCGCTGGCCCGGCTGGTGCTGGCGGATCCGCACACGCTGGTGCTGGACGAGGCCACCTCGCTGCTGGACCCGCGCGCGGCACGGCATTTGGAGCGTTCGCTGGCCCGGGTGCTGGACGGGCGGACGGTCATCGCGATCGCGCACCGGCTGCACACGGCGCACGACGCCGATGTGATCGCTGTGGTCGAGGACGGCCGGATCAGCGAGCTGGGTTCGCACGACGAGCTGGTCGCCGCCGGCGGGGCGTACGCGGCCCTGTGGCGGTCCTGGCACGGCTGAGCCGGTCACCGGGTCCCGGGTCCGGAGCCCGGGGTCCCTACCTCGTGTCCGGACTCCGGACGAAAATCGCTTCGGCCGCGGTGGAGCCGCCCTTACGGTGGCTGGATGACCACTCGGGTAATCGTGTTGAACGGCGGATCCAGCTCGGGCAAATCCGGGATCGTGCGGTGTCTCCAGGCGGTGCTGCCGGATCCGTGGCTCGCCGCCGCGATCGACTCGCTCATCGAGGCGATGCCCGCGTCCCTGCAGGAGTCGGCGTCGGGGATCGACGTGGGTGCGGACGGCTCGGTGAGCATCGGGGCGGAGTTCCGGACGCTGGAGGCGGCCTGGAGGGAAGGGGTCGCCGCGATGGCGCGGGCGGGTGCCCGGGTCGTCGTCGATGACGTTTTCCTCGGCGGGGCGGAGTCCCAGCAGCGGTGGCAGCGGGCTCTCGACGGCCTCGACGTGCTCTGGGTCGGCGTCAGGTGCGCGGGCGGGGCCGCCGCGGCCCGCGAGATCGCCCGCGGGGACCGGGTCCCGGGGATGGCCGCCTCCCAGGCGGACCTGGTCCACCGGGGCGTGGTCTACGACCTGGAGGTGGACACCACGCACACCGAGTCCCTGGAGTGTGCGCGGGCCATCGCCGCCCGGGTCGGCTGACCGGCGGTGGCCCGGTGGTGCGGCCCGGCGGTGCGGGCGGAACCGGCGGCCCGGCGCGGAGGCGGACGGTAGGCCAGGGGCCGGCCCCGGCCGGGCCCGGCCTAGAGGAATCCGAGGGCCGAGGCTCCGCCGACGCCTCCGAGCAGCATGAACGCGGGCATGAGGACCTTGAGCTCCACCCAGCTGCCCGCCCGGAAGCGCATTCCCTTCGGCGGGCCGACGGGGTACCAGCGCTTCCCCGCGATGGGGAGCGGCCACAGGATCGGGCAGCCGGAGACAGTGAGGGCGTCGCCGATGTCGTGGACCAGGGCGCCGAGCAGGATGGGCAGGCCCAGCCAGAGGTACTCCTGGCCGGGGCCGAAGAGCCAGTCGGCGCCGTTGCCGGGCTGGTCGAGGACGCCGGCCAGGATCCAGGCACTGGTGGCGCCGAGCAGCCAGACGAGGACGTCGCTGGACATCCGGGCCGCCCGCCACAACAGGCCCTCCACGGCGAGCACGAGGTGGACGAAGAGCAGCGCGAGCACGCCCCAGCGGTCGGTGCTGACCGCCATCACGGAGGAGCCCACGCCGATCAGTACCGCCCACAGCCAGGTGTGGGTCAGGGTGCGGTGGCCGCCGGAACGGCGGGCGTCCTTCGGGGCGCGGGTGGCCTTGTAGACGGCGTAGGAGAGCTTGTCGACCACCTCGCACAGGCCCCGGGACAGCGGGCCGAAGGCGCGAGAGATCGTCGCCGACTTGTGGTCGAGGTCGGGGGCGAGGGCGGCGCCCGCGCAGATCAGGGCTCCGACGACGAGGACCGGCCAGGGCATCGGGTGCCCGGCGGCTGCCGCCGCCGCACCCACCCCCAGCCAGGCCGCCGCCCCGGACAGTGAGTGCGCCGGACCCATCATGCTCGTCTTCCCCGCCCCGGTGTGTGCTGGTCGGGCCCCGCCGACGGTGTCGTCCGGCCCCGGTCAACGGCACAGCGTACCCGTGGTGATCTTCATTCGGTCGGCCGGTTCCCTCATCCGGGCGGAAGCCAGGCAAGATGGGGGGTGTGACCCTCATTGATCAGCTCCCGCCGAACGCCGACCCCGACGCGCTCTTCGAGGCCTTCTCCTCGTGGGCGGAGGACCAGGGCATCACCCTGTACCCGGCCCAGGAGGAGGCGCTGATCGAGGTCGTCTCCGGGGCGAACGTGATCCTGTCCACGCCGACGGGCTCCGGCAAGAGCCTCGTCGCGGCCGGCGCGCACTTCACCGCCCTGGCCCAGGACAAGGTCACCTTCTACACCGCCCCCATCAAGGCGCTGGTGTCGGAGAAGTTCTTCGACCTGTGCAAGCTGTTCGGCACGGAGAACGTCGGCATGCTGACCGGCGACGCCTCCGTGAACGCCGATGCTCCCGTGATCTGCTGCACCGCCGAGGTGCTGGCCTCCATCGCCCTGCGCGACGGCAAGTACGCGGACATCGGCCAGGTCGTGATGGACGAGTTCCACTTCTATGCCGAGCCGGACCGCGGCTGGGCCTGGCAGATCCCGCTGCTGGAGCTCCCGCAGGCCCAGTTCATCCTCATGTCGGCGACCCTCGGCGACGTGAAGAAGTTCGAGGAGGACCTCACCCGGCGCACCGGCCGCCCGACGTCGGTGGTGCGGTCCGCGACCCGGCCCGTCCCCCTGTCGTACGAGTACGTGACGACGCCGATCACCGACACGATCACCGAGCTCCTGGAAACCCGGCAGGCGCCCGTGTACATCGTGCACTTCACGCAGGCCCAGGCGGTCGAGCGGGCGCAGTCGCTGATGAGCATCAACATGTGCTCCCGCGAGGAGAAGGACAAGATCGCCGAGCTGATCGGCAACTTCCGCTTCACCACGAAGTTCGGTCAGAACCTCTCCCGCTACGTGCGCCACGGCATCGGCGTGCACCACGCCGGCATGCTGCCCAAGTACCGGCGCCTGGTGGAGAAGCTGGCGCAGGCCGGTCTGCTGAAGGTGATCTGCGGTACCGACACCCTGGGGGTGGGCGTCAACGTCCCCATCCGCACCGTTCTGTTCACCGCGCTGACGAAGTACGACGGCAACCGGGTCCGCACGCTGCGCGCCCGGGAGTTCCACCAGATCGCCGGCCGGGCCGGGCGGGCCGGCTTCGACACGGCGGGCTTCGTCGTCGCCCAGGCGCCCGAGCACGTCATCGAGAACGAACGGGCCCTCGCCAAGGCGGGCGACGACCCGAAGAAGCGCCGCAAGGTGGTCCGCAAGAAGGCCCCGGAGGGCTTCGTCGCCTGGTCGGACAGCACCTTCGAGAAGCTCATCGCCGCCGAGCCGGAGCCGCTCACCTCCCGGTTCAAGGTCACCAACATCATGCTGCTGTCGGTCATCGCCCGACCGGGCGATGCCTTCCGGGCGATGCGCAGCCTGCTGGAGGACAACCACGAGCCGCGCAAGGCCCAGCTCAAGCACATCCGGCGGGCCATCGCCATCTACCGTTCGCTACTGGACGGCGGGGTGGTCGAGCAGCTCGACACCCCGGACGCGGAGGGCCGCAGCATCCGGCTGACCGTCGACCTCCAGCAGGACTTCGCGCTGAACCAGCCGCTGTCGACCTTCGCGCTGGCCGCGTTCGACCTGCTGGACCCGGACTCCCCTTCCTACGCGTTGGACATGGTCTCCGTCGTCGAGTCCACGCTGGACGACCCGCGCCAGATCCTGGCCGCCCAGCAGAACAAGGAGCGGGGCACCGCCGTCGCCGCGATGAAGGCCGACGGGGTCGAGTACGAGGAACGGATGGAGCGGCTCCAGGACGTCACGTATCCCAAGCCCCTCGAAGAGCTGCTGCACCACGCCTACAACGTGTACCGCAAGAGCCACCCGTGGGTCGGCGACCACCCGGTCTCCCCGAAGTCGATCATCCGCGACATGTACGAACGCGCGATGACCTTCACCGAGTTCACGGCCTTCTACGAGTTGGCCCGCACCGAGGGCATCGTGCTGCGCTATCTGGCGAGCGCGTACAAGGCGCTGGACCACACCATCCCCGACGACCTGAAGTCCGAGGACCTCGAAGACCTCATCGCCTGGCTGGGCGAGCTGGTCCGCCAGGTCGACTCCAGCCTGCTCGACGAGTGGGAGCAGCTGGCGAACCCGGAGGTGGAGACGGCGGAGGAGGCCCAGGACAAGGCCGACCAGGTCAAGCCGGTCACCTCGAACGCGCGCGCCTTCCGCGTCCTGGTCCGCAACGCCATGTTCCGCCGGGTGGAGCTGGCGGCGCTGGACCGCATCGACGAGCTGGGCGAGCTGGACGGGGGGTCGGGCTGGGACGCCGACGCCTGGGGCGAGGCCATGGACGCGTACTGGGACGAGTACGAGGACCTGGGAACCGGCCCCGACGCCCGCGGCCCGAAGCTGCTGCAGATCGAGGAGGACCCGGCCCACGGTCTGTGGCGCGTCCGCCAGACCTTCGCGGACCCGAACGGGGACCATGGCTGGGGCATCAGCGCCGAGGTCGACCTGGCCGCCTCCGACGAGGAGGGCCGGGCCGTCATCCGGCTGACCTCGGTCGGCGAGCTCGGCGCCCTCTGACTCCCCCGGACCCGGGCCGGGGGGAACGCCTCCCCCGAACCCGTGCCGGGGGGACACCGGCCCGTGCACGGCCGGCCCCGCCGGAGACGACAGTGGAGAACCTCTGATGACGAACCCCGCCGAGAGACTGGTCGATCTGCTGGACCTGGAGCAGATCGAGGTCAACATCTTCCGCGGTGCCAGCCCCCAGGAGTCCCTCCAGCGGGTCTTCGGCGGGCAGGTGGCCGGCCAGGCCCTGGTGGCCGCGGGCCGGACGGTCGAGAGCGACCGGCCCGTCCACTCCCTGCACGCGTACTTCTTGCGCCCCGGCATTCCCGGGGTGCCCATCGTGTACCAGGTGGAGCGGGTACGCGACGGGCGGTCCTTCACCACGCGCCGCGTCACCGCGGTCCAACAAGGCAAGACGATCTTCAATCTGACCGCCTCCTTCCATCATCCGGAGGAGGGCAGCATCGAGCACCAGCTGCCTCCACGCCTCGAATTCCCCCACCCGGACACGCTCCCGAAGGTCGCGGACGAGATCCGCGAACACCTGGGCGCCCTGCCCGAGGCGCTGGAGCGGATGGCCCGCCGCCAGCCGTTCGACATCCGGTACGTGGACCGGCTCCGCTGGACCCCGCAGGAACTGCGGGACGCCGATCCGCGCAGCGCGGTGTGGATGCGGGCGGTCGGCCCCCTGGGCGACGACTCGCTGGTGCACACCTGCGCCCTCACCTACGCCAGTGACATGACCCTCCTCGACGCCGTACGCATCCCCGTGGAGCCCCTGTGGGGCATGCGCGGTTTCGACATGGCCTCGCTGGACCACGCCATGTGGTTCCACCGGCCGTTCCGCGCCGACGAGTGGTTCCTGTACGACCAGGAGTCGCCCATCGCGCACGGTGGCCGCGGCCTGGCCCGCGGCCGGATCTACGACCTGGAGGGCAGGCTGCTGGTCTCCGTGGTCCAAGAAGGCCTCTTCCGTCCGTACCCGTCCCCTCAGGCCCGGCCTTCCGCGCCGGCCGACCCGACCCCGAAGAGCTGAGCACCCCCATGTCCGACCCGGTCCTCCCCTGCCCCTGCGGGCTGCCCGCCTCCTACCAGGAGTGCTGCGGCCGCTTCCACTCCGGTGAGGGGCAGGCACCCACCGCCGAGCTGCTGATGCGCTCCCGGTTCAGCGCCTTCGCCGTAGGCGACACCGCGTACCTGATGCGCTCCTGGCATCCGAGCACTCGCCCCGGCCGGCTCGACCTGGATCCCGAGCAGCGCTGGGTGCGGCTTGAGATCCTCGGCGTCGAGCGGGGCGGGATGTTCGAGACGGAGGGCTCGGTGGAGTTCCGGGCGCACTACCGCGAGGGGCGGCACGCCGGTTCCCTGCACGAGAACAGCGCTTTCACCCGGGAGGGTGGGGCCTGGGTCTACGTCGGCCCCCTTTCCCCCGTCGACTTCAGCTGACCCCTCGCCCCGGCCAGGGTGAAGTCCAGGCTGGTGCGGTACCAGTGGACCTCGTCGGGCGGCTCCGCCCGCAGCAGCCGCTGTGCGACCTCCGCCGCAGCCGGGACCTGCGGGTGCCCGTAGGGTGGGGGCGGGGCGAGGGCGGCGAGCACGATCCGCTCCGCGGGATCGGGTACGGCCTGCCGCACCTCCTCCTCCGGGAGGACGGAGGCCAGTACGGCCGCCCGCTCCCAGGGGTCGGCGGTCCGCCCCAGCAGCAGCCCCACATGCCGCTCGCGCCAGGTGCGCGGGCGCAGATCCGTCCCGGCCGCGATCATCTCCCGGTCTAGCTCGGGTGGGCCGCCGCCCAACAGCCCGGGGTCCCGGGCGGCGAATTCCCTTAGTTCCGCGGTCAGGTACAACCACACCACTGCCCGGTACCGGTTGATCCGGTAGCCCACGGGGGCGATGTGCCCGCAGCGGGCGAGCCGGATGAACCGGCTCGGCCCGATGCCGATCAGCCGCCCTGACGCGCCCGACCCGGCAACGGTTTCGACCCGGGCGCGCAGGGTGTCCGGGAACCCCTCGGTCGACCTGACGCGGTCCAGCTCGGCCCGCGCGTACCGGGCGGCCCCGTCGGGTGCCGGCCTCCCGGCCCGGACGATGCCCAGCTGGACCGCGCGGGCGAACTCACTCCTCGTCAGACCCAGTTCGCCGGCGGCCCGGGTGCCGCCGACCGAGCCGTCCGGCTCCACACCGGTCGGCGTTCCGGTCATGGTCGGCGCCCCCGCCGCGCCTTCCGCCCTGGCACATGTCACCAGCTTCATGACGATCCCCCTCACATCCACACGATCACTCTGTGTGAAGACCGTAACTCAGCGCAACGACATCCCGTCAGCCCTGTGGATAACTCCCGGAGGGAAAACCCTTGCCGTCACCTCGCGTCCGCGCCGCCATCACCCCCCGGTGATCCGCCGCTCCGCCACGCCCAGGTGCTCTCCCACCCTGTTGACCAGCAACGTCATCTCGTAAGCCACCTGGCCGATGTCCGCCTCGGCCCCGCTCAACACGCACAGCGAGCTGCCCGAGCCGGCCGCCATCACGAACAGCGCGCCGTCGTCGTACTCGACCATCGTCTGCCGCACCTCACCGGCACGGAAGTGTCGGCCCGACCCCTTCGCCAGGCTCTGCAACCCCGCGGCCACCGCCGCCAGATGCTCCGCGTCCTCCCGGGCCAACCCCGCGCTCGCGCCCGTGACCAGGCCGTCGTTGGACAGCACCACCGCGTGCCTGACCTGCTGGACCCTGCGCGACAGGTCGTCCAGCAGCCAGTCGAGCTGCTTGTCCAGTGCCATTTCGAGTCCCTCCCCGTTGCGCCGCCGCCGTGGCCGCGCCGCACCCCGCTTGATAAGTCCCGCAAGCCTTGCCCACCAGGGGCTTTCCGGCAAGGAGGAAGCGCCCCTGGCGTGGAAGATGACTCAAGAGCCCCGCACTGCCGTTCACGCGGGCCCCGCCTGCGCCCCCACCGACTCCAGCAGCCGCGCGGTGTGCACCCTCCCGGCGTACTCGACCAACCTGATCAGTACTTCCTTCCCCGAGTCCCGGTCACGGGCGTCGCACAGCACCACCGGCGTCCCCGGTTCCAGGTCCAGCGCCCGCGCCACCTCGTGCGTCCCGTACCGCCGCGCGTCCGCGAAGCAGTTGACGGCCACGACGAACGGAATGCGCCGGTGCTCGAAGTAGTCCACCGCCGGGAAGCAGTCCTCCAGCCGCCGCGTGTCGGCGAGCACCACCGCACCCAGCGCACCCTGCGACAGTTCGTCCCAGGCGAACCAGAACCGGTCCTGCCCCGGGGTGCCGAACAAGTACAGGGAGAGCCCCGATCGGATGGTGATCCGTCCGAAGTCCATGGCGACGGTCGTGGTCGTCTTGTGTGCCACCCCGCCCGTGTCGTCGACCAGCTCGCCCGCCTCGCTGAGCAACTCCTCCGTCCGCAGCGGACGGATCTCGCTGACCGCTCCGACGAGCGTGGTCTTGCCGACGCCGAAGCCGCCGGACACCAGTATCTTCAGCGCGAGCGCCGCCAGTTCGCCGCCGTCCTCCGGCCCATGGACCGTTTCGTGTCCGCTGCCGGGCCCGCCCGGCAGATCGTCGTGTCGTCCCATCACAGCGCTCGCAATCCCTCGATGACTTCCCGCAGAATCCGCTCGTCCGGCAGCCTGGCGGGCGGCACCGGCCGGCTGACGCGGACGTGCCCCGCCTCCAGCAGGTCCCCGAGCAGCACGCGGACCACGCCGACGGGAAGGTCCGCGTCCGCCGCGAGCTCCGCCACCGACTGGGTTTCGGACCGGCAGAGTCCGAGCAGGGCCCGGTGTTCGGGGCCGAGCAGGGACTCGCCGGCCGGGTCCGTCCCGCCGGCGTCCACCACGACCAGCGCGATCAGGTCGAAGCGGACGCCGTGCGGACCCGGCTTCGTCCGCCCGCCCGTCATGGCGTACGGGCGGACGAGCGGGCCCGCGTCGGCGTCGTACCACTGGCCGTCCATGTGCCGGACCGCCGCCTTCAGCCCGCGGCCGGCGGCTGTGCCGCGTACCGGGGCGGGGTGTACAGGTGCTCCCCGACGCGTTTGACGAGCCGGGCCATCTCGTACGCGATCAGCCCGATGTCGGCACTGGCCGCGCTGAGCACGGCCAGGCAGGATCCGTCCCCGGCCGCCGCGACGAAGAGGAACCCCTCGTCCAGTTCCACCATCGTCTGGCGTACGCCCCCGACGCTGAAGTGCCGACCGGCGCCCTTGGCAAGACTGTGGAACCCGGAGGCCACGGCCGCCAGGTGTTCCGCGTCCTCCCGGCTGAGCGCGGTGGAAGCGCCCACCGCCAGCCCGTCGTTGGACAGGACCACGGCATGCCGGACCTCACGGACCCGGACCACCAGCTCGTCCAGCAGCCAGTCCAGTTCGCCCGCTCTGCGGGTCCTGCCTGCGCCGAACCTATGGTGCTCGATCATCACGCTTCTCCTTTGCCGTCGGGGTGGGGGGAGTTCTCCTGGGCGCCGCGGGCCCAGCCGGCCCGGTACGCCGCCATCCGGTCCCGGGCCTGCTCCGGGCTGCGCTCCGGCTCCTCCGCCGGAGGGCGTGCGCCCGCACCTGTCGCCGGGACTTGGGGAGCGGGCGCCTCGCGCAGCTGCGGAACCAGGCTGGCCTGGCGTACACGGCGTGGCAGTCCGGCTCCCGGGTCGTCGCCATCGGCGGCCGGCCGGGGCAGGGGGAGCGGGGCCGGGACGGGGGTCGCGGGGGGTGCGGCGGCCGCAGGGGCGGGTACGGGGACGGACTCGGGCTCGGACGCCGGCTCGGGCAGGGCCTCGGATTCGGGTTCTGGCGAGGCCGGTGGCGTCGGCCGGGGTGCCGGCTCCGGCGACGGTGCCGGCTCCGGCGAGGGTGCCGCAGGCACCGGGACCTGCGTACGGGTGTCCGCGCCGCCGCGCGGCCGCAGCGGGGACACCGGCGCCGGGTGCGGCTCCTCGCGCACGGGGCCCGGGTCCGCGGTCGGGACGTCGCGCTCGTCCTCCCGTACGGGGGTGGCGGCGGGCGGCTTCCGGTCCGCCTCCCCGGCCAGTGCGACCGCCCCGGCCCTGCCCACGCCGGTATCCCCGCTTCCGGTACCGGTCCGGCCTCCCGTCCCGGCACCCGCCCGGCCTCCCGTCCCGGCTCCGGTCCGGAGCGCCGGGGCAGGGGCAGCAGAAGCGGGGGCAGGGGTGGGGGCAGGGTCGGAGTCCGGCTCGGCCGCCCCCTGGAGCAGGGCCTTCGGCAGGAGCACCACGGCGCTGGTGCCCCCGTACGGTGACGTCCGCAGGTGCACCTTCACGCCGTGCCGGGCCGAGAGGCGGCTGACGACGAAGAGCCCGAGACGGTCGCTGTCGAAGAGGTCCAGGGCCTCGGACTCCTCGATGCGCCGGTTGGCCTCCGCCAGGCTTTCGCGGCCCATGCCGAGTCCGCGGTCCTCGACTTCGAGGACGTACCCGGCACCGACGGATTCACCGCTGACCCGCACCTTGGTGTGGGGAGGGGAGAACTGGGTGGCGTTCTCGATGAGTTCGGCGAGCAGGTGCGTGAGGTCGGCGACCGCGGCGCCGATCACGGCGGCCTCCGCGATCCGGCCCACCTCCACGCGCGGGTAGTCCTCGATTTCGGAGACGGCTGCCCGGACCACGTTCGTCAGTGGGACCGGCATCCTCCAGGCCCGTCCCGGGGCGGCACCCGACAGGATGATCAGACTTTCCGCGTGCCGGCGCATCCGGGTCGTGAGGTGGTCGAGGCGGAAGAGGTCGCCGAGCTCGCCGGGGTCGTCCGCGCGCCGCTCCATGGAGTCGAGCAGGGTGAGCTGCTTGTGCACCAGGACCTGGCTGCGGCGGGCAAGGTTGACGAAGACCCCGCTGATACCGCCGGCCAGTTCGGCGCGTTCGACGGCAGCGGCCAGCGCGGCCCGGTGGACGGTGGCCAGCGCCTCGCCGACCTGGGTGATCTCGTCCTCGGCGGTGGGTCCCGGCGGGGCCTCGACCTCGACGTCGATGTCCTCCCCTGCCCGGAGCCGGTGCATGGCGTGCGGGAGCTTGCGGTGGGCGATCTCGAGGGCGGTGTCGCGCAGTGAGACGAGTTCCACGACGAGGCCCCGGCCGATCCGGACGGAGATGAAGAGTGTGGCGGCGACGGCGGCGAGGCCCAGCAGGACGGCGGCGCCCGCAGGGCCGGTGGCGCCCAGGGCGAGGGGGTCGCCGCGGTCCGCCGCGGCGTGGGCGGCGGTTTCGATCTCCTTCATCGAGGTGCTGATGCTCGTGTACGCGGCCTCCCAGCCGGCGGCGGCCGGGCGGGGGTCCTTGGCCGTTCCGGCGGACAACACCCGGTCCTCGGCCCCGGTGAGGTCGGCGTAGGCCGCGCTCTTGGCGACCGCCTGCCAGGCGTCCCGCTGGGCGGCGGGCAAGTCGTCGGCGGAGCTCGCGGTGAGCGCGCGGCGCGTCTCGATCGCGCCGGTGAGGCGCCGCAGCGATTCGGCGCTGCGCTGGCCGGGCAGGGAGATCAACGCGTCTTCGCGGGCCAGGAGTTCCCCAGCACGGGCGAATTCGAGCAGGACGCGGGCCTCGGGGCCGAGTTCGGTCTGCTCGCCGCCGGAGAGCGAACCGGCAACGGCGAAGGCCCCGTCCACCACGCGCGTGTACGTCTCGTACGCGGCCTCGGGGGTGGTGCGGCGGTCGTCGATGTCCTTGCGGGCGGAACCGAGGCCCTCGGCGGCGGCGACGAAGGCCCCGAGGCGGACGACGAGGTCGGTGCGGTGGTCACCGGACTCCGCGACGGTGTGCCGGTCGCCGAGCCGGAGCCGGCGGACCGCGTCGTCGGTGCGCCGCTTCTGCCGGTCCAGCTCGGCGGCGCGGTCGGGGACGGGGTCGGCCAGATAGCGGACGGCGGCGCGGCGCTCGGCCTGGAGCTCGGTGACCGCGGCCGCGACGGGCGTGCGTATCCGGTCGTCGATCCGCTGGGCGCGGGCCATCCGGGCGATGTCCTGGGCCGTGTCGACGGTCGCGAAGCCCCAGAGGGCGAGCAGCGAGACCACCGGAACCATGAGCAGCGAGACGATCTTCGCGCGTACGGTCGCGGGCCGCAGCTGCCACCGCGGTCGCGGCCCCGGCCGCTGGCCGGGGCCCGGGCCGGCGGCACCGGCACCAGGGGGGTGGGCGGATTCCGGCAGCCCGCGCCCTGGTTCCAGATCCGGTTCGTCGGCAGGTGGTCCGGCATGGGCCCGGCGGCCGCGGGCCGGGGGTGCGGGCAGCCGCTGCGCCGCTGGTTCCGGTCGTCTGCGGGGTGTACGCATGGGCTCCTCGTCGGGGGGTGCGGCGTTCGGGCGTGCGGGCGTGCGGGGGGGGTGAGGAGGCGGGTTCAGTGGGCGGTCGCGGTGGTCACGCCCGGCTCGCCCGGCTCCCGGGGGGTCGATGCCCGGGCGGGGCCGGGGGCGGAGGCAGCAGGGGAGGCGGACCGGGGGCCGGCGCTCTCGCCGAGGGTCGGCGAGAGCGCGACGAACGCCGAGGTGAGGAAGAGGTACGAGCCGAGCCCGACGGCGAGCGGGAACACGAACTGCATGGCCGTGGCACCCGGCAGGGACTGCTCCGAGGGGGTGACGCGGACGGCGACGGCCAGCATCCCTGTGTAGTGCATGCTGCTGACGGCGGCGCCCATGACGAGTGAGGCGACGGCGACGGCCGCGGGCGAAGTGATGTGGAGCACGGCCCACAGGGCGACCGTGGCAGCGACGACGGCGACCGCGACCGACAGTCCGACGGTGAGCGGGTCGTAGGAGATCCTGCCGTGCAGCCTCAGGGCGGCCATGCCCAGGTAGTGCATGCTGGCGACTCCCAGACCGGTGGTGAGGCCGCCGAGGAGCACGGAGCGCCTGCGCCGCTCGCCGTAGCCGACGGCGAAGATCCCGGCGCCGACGACCACGACGGCGACGAGCAGGCTGAGGACGGTCACCGGCACGTGGTAGTGGATCTCGGTCCCCGTGACGTGGAAACCGAGCATCGCGACGAAGTGCATGGTCCAGATACCGGTGCCGAGGGCCGTGGCCGCGGTGAGGAGCCAGTTGCGGCGCGAGGAGCCGGTCGTGGCGAGCGCACGGACGGTGCACCGCAGCCCCAGGGCGGCACCGATGGATGCCATCACGTATGACAGTACGGGCGTCAGCCAGCCGTACGCCGCATGGTCGAGGTGTCCCATGGCCCCGGGACGCTAGTCCGGGTGAGGGGGCGAACAAGGGACGCATTTCGAAAGCCATTGGAACTGCTGGAATATGACAGAGCTACGTTCATCTCCGATCACGGCTCGCGCCACCTTGCCCGCGGTCCGCACGCGCGGGGCCATGGGGGACCATGTGCCCATGACGGATGACCGCTCGACGCACACGGACGTCGCACACGTGCAGGAGTTCTTCGGGACGCGCGCGGCCGGCTGGGACGCCAAGTTCCCCGACGACGGGCCCGCCTTCGCCCGGGCGGTGGCCGAGTGCGGCCTGCGGCCCGGGGACCGCGTCCTCGACGCGGGCTGCGGGACCGGGCGGGCACTGGCCGCGCTACGGGCCGCTGTCGGGCCGTCCGGCACCGTGCTCGGCGCGGACGTCACCCCGCAGATGCTGACTACCGCGCAGCGGGCCGGGCGGGACGCCGAGGGCGCCCTGCTGCTCGCGGACGTGGCCCGGCTGCCATTGCGCGACGCGGCGCTCGACGCGGTGTTCGCCTCCGGGCTCGTCGCGCACCTCCCGGACCCGGCGGCGAACCTGCGCGAGCTGGCGCGCGTCGTCCGTCCCGGGGGCGGGCTCGCGCTGTTTCACCCGATCGGGCGAGCGGCCCTGGCGGCCCGCCACGGCCGAGCGTTGACCCGGGACGACCTGCGGGCCGAGCACAACCTCGGCCCGTTGCTGGCCGGTGCCGGCTGGGAGCTGGTCTCGTACGCCGACGAGGACGCGCGCTTCCTGGCCCTCGCGCTGCGCCGCGGCTGATCAGGCCGGGGGCTGGGCTTCGGCGCCGGCCGGCCGGCGGGGGTGCGGGACGGGGCATCCGCCCAGGCCGGGAACCGGGAAGGTACCCAGCTCGCCCACGTCGTAGCCGTCCCGGTAGCCCTTGATCTCCGGGTTCTGGCGGGCGTAGTGCGGGGCGCTGCGCGGCGGCAGCAGCCGGACGGCGCGGCCGCGCAACTTCAGGACGCCGCGGACCAGCCGCTGCACCTGCGGGCGGGGGCGCTCGTACCGGAAGGCGTCGAGCAGCGGCTGGTCCAGGAGGGCGAGGCTCGCCGCACGCAGGGCGGGGGCGAGCGGGGCCGGGTACCAGGAGGCCATCAGGTCCAGGGTGGAGTCGGCGACCTTCCGGCCGCCCTCGTCCCATCCGAAATGCGCCTTCTCGTACGCGTCTAGTGTCTCCTCGAACTCCTCGTAGGAGCCCGGGACGTCCTTGATGCCCATGTGCCGGCCGAGGGTGGCGTAGTAGTTCGCGGAGGCGCGGCGCTCGTGGTGGGTCATCGGGCGCCACCCGTAGTCGTCCATCCAGCGCGCCGGAATCACCACGAACGTGCACAGGACGTAACGCATGTCCTCGTTCGAGATGTCGTAGCTGCGGTGCATCTGGTTGATGCGGCGGATCGCCGTGCGCGCGGTCTCGCTCTCGAAGCCGTGCTCCACGACGGCGTCGAGGAGCAGCGCGGTGTCGTCGTAGCGCTTCTGGGGGCGGTCGGTGAACTCGGCGGTCTCGGCCAGGAGGCGGCCGATGCTGGGGACGGCGTAGGTCCGGAAGAGCGCGAGCTCCAGGGCGCGGGTGAAGTCCCACGGGAACTCGTAAGTGGCGGTGAGCCGGTAGATGGTGAGGAAGTCCTTGTCCGGGTCCAGACCGAGGATCTCCCTCAGCCGGTCGTAACGCTGCACCGGGGTGTCCCTTTCTGTGGCGGGTGGCCAACTCTACGTGCAGGTAGCGGCCTTGGAAATCGCCGCCCGCGGGCTCTCGACGCGGGGGTTACCCGCTGGTTAGGGTGCGCCGACGAGCGAGCGACCGGGAGGCCAGGTGTCCGAAGAGGAGGGAGGCGGTTCGCTCTACGTGCTGACCGCCGTGCTGTTGACCCCCGCCCAGTTCCCGAGCGTCCTGGGCGACGATTTCCCCGAGGCGTGTGCGCTGCTGGGCGTGCCCCCGGCCCCGGAGGGCTACGGGCTGGTGCTCGGGCAGGACGAGGAGGGCGCGCGCTGGACCGTCGTCGTGGACGACGTCTCGCTCGTGGCCGCCGCGATCGCCTCCTGGGACTGCGGGATGGAGTACGACCTGTCGCCCGACGAGCGGACGATCGTGGTCTCGCTGGCCGGCTGGCCGCTGGACCTGTCGGTGGCGGCCCCCGGCATCCCGGAGCCGCACGACCCGGAGCAGGGAGCCGACGGCACCGGGCGGGTGCCGCTGACCCCGCCGTCGGCCGAGGTCTGGGGCCCGGTGCAGCGGCGAATGGGCGCGGACCAGGTCGCCCGGGAGTGGGCCGACTGGGAGGACCTGGCCGCGGCGGACGGCGGCGCGGCGGCCGCCGCGCACCCGGGGCTCGCGCGGGCGCTCCGGGAGGCACTGGAATACACACGGACGGCGCCGCCGCCCGGGCGGGTGCGGTCCTCCTTCGCCGGCGGGGGCGCGCGGACGCTCCGGGTGGAGGGCCCCGGCTGGTCGCTGGTGGCCCGCACCGACGGGGCGGCCTTCGTCCTGCTGGACGACGAGCCGAGCGAGGTCCTGCCGGTGCCCCGGGGCGGAGAGCGGGGACTGCCGGAGTTGCCGGGGCTACTGGCCGCGCTGGACGGCATCGCCGTACGCCCGGCCTGAGCGTCCGGCCGCTCCGACCCGAAGGTCGGCCGACCGGCAGGGCCACTGACCGACGGGCCGACGGGCCGACGGGCCGACGGGCCGATTCGATGACCGACCGAGCACGAGGGGGAACGACGTGGTGGTGCAGTCCGAGCCGGTGGGCGTGGTGGTGGGCGGCCGCGTGGAGGTGGCCGACGACGACTGGGGACGGGAGAGGGCGGTGATCCGCTTGGACTCCGGCCGGTTCGACCCGGAGGCCCTTTACGGGCTGGAGTCCTTCTCGCACCTGGAGGTCGTGTACCACTTCGACCGGGTGCCGGAGGAGAAGATCGAGACCGGCGCCCGGCGCCCCCGGGGCAACCCGGACTGGCCGCTGGTCGGCATCTTCGCGCAGCGCGGCAAGAACCGGCCGAACCGGCTGGGCGTCTCCCGGTGCCGCGTGCTCCGGGTAGACGGCCTGGACGTGCACGTGGAGGGCCTGGACGCGGTGGACGGAACGCCCGTCCTGGACCTGAAGCCGTACATGGCCGAGTTCGGGCCCCGGGGTGACGTGAGCCAGCCGGAGTGGGCCACTCAGCTGATGCGGGACTACTACTGACCTGGCAGGGCCCGATCGGGGGACGAAGGCGGGCCGCCCGGCCGCCTTCGTCCCCGACGGGCTCAGCGGCCGAGCTGCTTCCGCGATATGCCCCGCAGGCGGCGGCGCTGGGAGGGGTCCAGCAGCAGATAGGCCGCCGCCGGGACACCGATCAGGACCAGCAGCCCGGCCCAGAACCCGACCAGACCGAACACCACGATGGCTGCCACTACCCCGGCAACTGCGACACCCGCGCGCTTGGACATCTGCGGACACCTCCACCCGTCATGGGTCACTACCCCGTCACCCGGCTCAACGCGCCACGACGTCGGCGCGTTCCCGACGGGACCGACCCGGGAGAAGCCGAGTGGCGGCGTTCCGGCGCGGAGTGGCCGGGCCAGGCCTTGTCGCGGCCGCCCCCCGCGGCGACGATGGGGCGCTTCCGGGGCCGCGGGAGCTCCGGAACCCGCGGGAGGGTGACATGGACGAGCCGCCGCTGGCACTGCCGGCCGGAGCCGACCCCGTCGAGCACGGGCGGGTCCTGCGCAGGGCCCACACCGCATTCACCCGGCACGGGCGGGTCGAGGCCCCGGTCCGGGCGGTGATCGCGAGGTCCTGGCTGCGGTGTGCCCGCGCGCGCGTCAGCCCGGACTGCGCGCCGGCGGTGGAACTGGCCGAGGCGGATCTGCGGCCGTACCGGGCGCAGCACCCGCTGGCCCGGGTGATGCCGCTGTTCCGGGAGCTGGTCGGGGCATTCGCGGCACACGGGTCGCACCTGCTGGCGGTGTGCGACGCCCGGGGCAGCCTGCTGTGGGTGGAGGGAGAACCGGCCACCCTGCGCCGCGCCGAGCGCCTCGGCTTCGTCCCGGGCGCCCACTGGGCCGAGACCGCGATGGGCACCAACGCGCCCGGCACGGCCGTCGCGGTGGGCAAGCCGGTCCAGGTCCTCGGGGCCGAGCACTACAGCCGGCGGGTCCACGCCTGGACGTGCGCCGCGGCCCCGGTGCGCGACCCCCGTACCGGCCGGGTCCTGGGCGCTGTGGACATCACCGGCGGCGACGGCCTGGCCCACCCCCACTCGCTCGCCTTCGTGCAGGCGGTGGCCCGGGCGGCAGAGTCCCAGCTCGCCCTGGCGGACCCGGTGACCGGGGCCTCCGGGGACACCCTCGGGGCCCTCGGCCAGGACGAGGCCCTGCTGGTCGGCGCCGACGGCGCGCGAACCCGGCTGGGGAGGCGCCACAGCGAAATCATGGCCCTGCTCGCCCACCGTCCCGACGGGCTGACCGGTGAGGAGCTCGCGATCGAGCTCTACGAGGACGAATCCGTATCACCCGTGACGTTACGCGCAGAGATGTCGCGGCTGCGCGGTCTGCTGGGCGCCCGCGCCCCGCTCTCCCGCCCCTACCGCCCGGCCGCTCCCCTCCGGGCGGACTTCACCACCGTCACCCGTCACCTCGCCGCCGGCGCCGTCTCGGCGGCCCTCCAGCACTACGCCGGCCCCCTCCTCCCCGCCTCCACCGCGCCGGGCATCGTACGCCTGCGGCGCCGCATCGAGGACCAGGCGCGGGCCGCCGTGATCGCCCGGGCGGACGCCGGCCTGCTGACCGACTGGGTGTGCACGCCGTGGGGCGCGGACGACCCGGAGGTGTGGCGGGCCCTGGCCGCAGCCCTGCCGCCCGAGGGCCGCCCGGCGGCGCTGGCCCGCGTACGGTCCCTGGACGGCGAACTCGGCACCGTGCCGCAGCCGCCCGCGGGACGGGCGCGGCCGCCCCGCCGTGCAACGTCTCCGCAACCTGCGCGCTCCTAGCCTCCTGCCGAGCGCCGGCCGACGGCGGCCGCGCCCGACGAAGGGGAGGACACCATGGCCCGCTACGCTGCACCCGGCACCGAGGGCGCGTTGATGTCGTACGCATCCCGGTACGGCCACTTCATCGGCGGCGAGTACGTCGAACCCGTCCGCGGGCAGTACTTCGCCAACCCCTCCCCCGTCACCGGCGAGACCTTCACCGAGGTGGCCCGCGGCACGGCGGAGGACGTGGAGCGCGCCCTCGACGCGGCGCACGCGGCGGCACCCGCCTGGGGACGGACCTCCCCGGCCGAACGGGCGGCCGTCCTGCTGCGGATGGCGGACCGGACGGAGGAACACCTGGAGGCCCTCGCGGTCGCGGAGACCTGGGAGAACGGCAAGCCGGTGCGCGAGACCCTGGCCGCCGACCTGCCCCTGGCCATCGACCAGTTCCGCTACTTCGCGGGCGCCCTGCGCGCCCAGGAGGGCTCACTCAGCCAGATTGACGACGACACCGTCGCCTACCACTTCCACGAGCCCCTCGGCGTGGTCGGGCAGATCATCCCGTGGAACTTCCCCCTCCTGATGGCGGTGTGGAAGCTGGCCCCGGCCCTGGCTGCAGGCAACACGGTGGTGCTGAAGCCGGCCGAGCAGACGCCGGCCTCGGTGCACTACTGGCTGGGCCTGGTGGCCGACCTGCTGCCGCCGGGCGTCGTGAACGTCGTCAACGGCTTCGGCGAGGAGGCGGGCAAGCCGCTGGCGTCCAGCCCGCGGGTCGCGAAGATCGCGTTCACCGGGGAGACCTCCACCGGCCGGCTGATCATGCAGTACGCGGCGGAGCACCTCAAGCCGGTCACCCTCGAACTCGGCGGCAAGAGCCCGAACATCTTCTTCGACGACATCTGGACGGTCGACGACGACCTGCGCGACAAGGCCCTGGAGGGCTTCGCCATGTTCGCCCTCAACCAGGGCGAGGTGTGCACGAGCCCGTCGCGGGCGCTGATCGAGCGCGGCCGGTACGGGGACTTCCTCGACGCGGCCGTCGCCCGCACCGAGCTGATCGTCCCGGGTCACCCCCTGGACACGGACACGATGATCGGCGCGCAGGCCTCGGAAGAGCAGCTGCGGAAGATCCTGTCGTACGTGGAGATCGGCCAGCGGGAGGGCGCGAAGCTCCTGACGGGCGGCGGGCGCATCGACCAAGGCGGCGACCTGGCCGGCGGCTACTACGTCCAGCCGACGATCTTCGAGGGCGACAACCGGATGCGGATCTTCCAGGAGGAGATCTTCGGCCCGGTGGTGTCGGTGACCTCGTTCCAGGACTTCGACGACGCCATCCGCATCGCGAACGACACCCCGTACGGCCTGGGCGCCGGCGTCTGGACCCGCGACATCAACACGGCGTACCGGGCGGGCCGCGCGATCCAGGCGGGCCGCGTCTGGACGAACTGCTACCACGCCTACCCGGCACATTCTGCTTTCGGCGGGATGAAGCAGTCCGGCATCGGCCGGGAGACCCACAAGATGGTGCTGGAGCACTACCAGTCGGTGAAGAACGTGCTCGTCAGCTACTCCCCGAAGAAGCTCGGTCTGTTCTGAGGTCGCCGCTACGGTCGCTTCGGAGCAGCCCGTCCCTCGAGCAGCCCGTACGCCGAACTCCCCTCACACAACTGCGAGGTGTAGCAGAAGATGCTCCAGCTGGTGATCGGCGTGAGGTAGTAGGCGGATAGGACGGAGCGTGGCAGGGACCGGTCCCCTGTTTCGGTCCCTGCCAAGCCGGCCTTGGTGCCGGGCTCGGTTCCGCAGCCGCCAGCGCAGGCGGGCGCTGCGCCGATGGTGAGGGTCGCCGGGGCTACGCAGCAGCCGCCGCTCTCCACGCGGCCTCCGCATCACCGCCGAGGTCGCTTCGAAGACAGCCGGATGGCCGTGCGCGCCGCTGGCCGCCAGCGGCGCACACGTCGAGCAACTCCCCCAGACGAAGGCACTGCCCGCGCAGCGCGAACTGCTTCAAGCGCCAGGCCGCTTGTGCCGTGAGAGCAGCGCGCCGAAGAACGAGTGCAGCATGGTGGAAGCATCTGGACGAGCAAGCTCGTGGCCGCCGAAGCGGTAGATGTCGTAGCCCATGAGGCGAAGCCGCCGGTCCTCGGCGGCCATCTCCGAATAGAGCCTGGGCGACGCCTTACCGGTTGCGTCGGCGTAGTGCTGGACGCCATCGACCTCGATGACGATGCGCGACCGGTCCGGGGTGAGGAGGAGAAAGTCCATGCGCTGCCGTGCGAGGGCCGATGTGTGGCCTGGCGTCCTGCGGGTGTAGGGGTCGTAGTGGAGGTAGACCTGCGGTATGAGGGCCGGCAGTTCATTGCCTTCCGCTGCGCCGTAGCGTGCACAGTAGGTACGGAACAGAAGCCGCTCGGGTTCGGAGTCCAGCGATGCGGCGAGCCTCGCGTACAGCGCGTGCGCGGTGCGGCGGTCGTGCGGGTCCGCCTGCTGCAGATCGGCCCACCATGCAATCATCTCACCCCATGTCAGGCCATATGGCGACAACGGATCTGTGAACACCAGGCAGTTATCGGCGTTCGAGACGATCTCCACATCGTTGTTGACCGCATCCCGCAAGACGATCTTGGGTTTGGGGCCGTCCGCCGCGAAGATAAGGTTCTTGAACCGGCCGGTCGGCCCCTTCTTGAACTGAGCTTCGTACTCGGCCTCCTCCAGCTGTTCCAGGGCGTCCCGGGCTGGCCCCAGCAGGCTCTCCACGCACTCGCGGCGAGCGGCCCACCCTCCATCGCCGGACATACCGTTTCGGCGCCAATAGTCACGGAACGAAGAGAAGTTGCGGAACGGCAGCCGCGGAGGCTCCATTCCCAGGCGCTCCAGAACAACCCTATGGGCCTTGATCGCGAGCATTACGGACTCATCGTCCAGGCGCTGACCGCCGCCTGTCCCGCAGGCAGTGAAGTCCTCATGGAGAAGCCTGGTCAGGGCCAGCCCCACCTCCAGGTCCGACCGATCGGCCAGGGGCCCCCGCCGCAGGTCCTCCACCAGGTGCACGTCGAGCGTCAGGGAGCCATGTCCGCCGAACCAACCGCCTGGGCGGGTCTCGAAGAAGTCCTCCGGATCCATCCATGCCCCCCTGTCCTATGCCTGCCTCTCGCTCATGCTCGCACCTGCCACTGACCACGAGCCCTGCCTGCTGGCCAACCCCGCACTCGGTAAGCGCTCCCACGGCTCAGCTCGTGGCGGCTCGTCTACAGCCGTCACCGCTTGCCGTCGAGGTCCAGGTCCCGGAGCGGGACTCACACAGCGGGAGGTCCACGGGCCGCGGGCGACACCACGCGGCGCGATCAGATGGGATCATGCGCCGCCATGGCGCCACTGGCAGGGGTTTGCAGGGATGAAGGGTCGGCCGGGACGCGGGCGCCTCGGCCGAAACCGCGACGCGCCATCACCGTCGGCTGACATCCACACAGCTTCCGCTCCCTTGCCAGCCGTCGGCGGGTCACTGGATCCAGCCCTCACTGTCAGCGTCTGCCCGTATCCTGACGGTTGCCTAGTTCTAGGGGGGATGGTGTCAACTGTTCGTTCGAGCCGCAGGATTGAGAGAGCTGGCGTTAACGCCCTGCGCACACTCCTTGAGGACCACGATCACATCGTTCAGGAGATCGATGGAGGGAATGATCACGGCGAAGACCTGATCATCAACTTCACGCGCGGCGGCAAACGAACAGGCTACTGGATCGCAATCCAGGTCAAGAGCGGCAAGAAGTACAAGCGAGCCAACGGATATGCAATCCCAGTCGAAGACCATTTCGACGATTGGCGGCAGAGTCGCATCCCCATCGTGGCTGTCGTATATGACATGAAGAAGAAGGAGCTATTCTGGGTCAATCTTACCGAGCAGTTACGGCTTGCCGAGGAGAGGCCCAGCTGGGTTCAGGTATCAAGTTCCGCACGGCTGGACGCCGACTCCATGCACGATTTTTGCCTGCGGATCTCAACCTACGCAGGCGACGCAAGGATGCGCATTCGGTCCGAGAGCGAAGAAGACGCGTTCGCTGAAGCCGTGCGTGCCAGGCAAGGGCTCGACCCTGAGACGGCACCGAACCCGCTATATGAGGGTCTTGCCGACTTCGCCCTTCGCCACGAAGATCGACTTCGTGTCGTAGCCAGAGACTGGCTGCGCTCTATCCCTTTGCAGCTATTGGCCCTGATCATGATTTGGGAGTGGCCCCGACAGATCCGCTTTGTCGAGGGGTCCTCCGATGTGTACCCGATCCCATGGGTGGTCAGCCTCTACTCCTTCATCACCCTAATGGCCTTGACTATATTCTTCGAGTTTCGGGCTGGGCGGGTACCGAAAGAGACCGGCAGGTGGCTGGCCATAATTGTGAGCAACTTCCTCTGGATCCCCATCATGGACCCCGACGGTGATCGCGGGTGGTGGGGAACGACGTGGATCATCGCTGGAATCATCGTTCCCTCAATTGGGGTCAAATTCCTCTTCATCAGTTTCGTTAGGTTTGCGCGCGATCGCAAGAAGAAGCTGATTGAAGCCGACGCATAGAGCACTAGAGGCCTGCGAAGCGGCGGCTTCGACGAGACAGCCGAGAGGAATGCTCCTACTGGTCGAGACCGCCGGTCAGCCCCGAGCGCGGGGCGGCTCGTCCTGCGGGTGGAGCCTCTCGACCCCGGCCGCGACCGGATCCGCGGCGGGGGCACGGACTCGGCGACCACCCGCCGGCACCACGCGGTCGTGGCCAGCCTCCGGGTCGGCTTGAACACGGCCACAACCGAAGTACCCCGAGAACGGGGCCGAATCAGAACAGCGCCAACGTGTCGTCGGCATCCCGGCTGGATCCCTGCACGTCCAGCTCGAGTTCCTCCTGCCACGCGGTCGCGTTCGCGAGAGGGACGTGCGTCATCGAGCCCCCGCAGAGCACGAGTTCGCGCGGGTGCCTTTTGTGGTCGTGGACCGAGCCGTACCCGGCCCGGCGAGTGGGCAGCAGCGCGACCAGGCGCTCGCAGACGGGACAGGGGGCCTTGGGCATCTTCGGCATGGGGAAACCTCATCCTCGCGCAGTTCGTCTCCGACGGTCGGAGCAAGGTGTGCCCCTTCATGACACCGGCGTTCCAGGCCCATGAGCTAGAGCGCCGACCGCCCTCGGCCAGCGCCGAACAACGAAGGGCTTCCGCCGTTCGCCGCCGAACAGGCACGCCGTTCGGTGAAATTCGCTGAACGCCGGTGGCGTTCGGCGGTGCTGCCTACGCTGGTGGTTCGACCAGGGCAGGGAGAGCATGGACGAGACCACAGCTGCAGAGGTTCGTGACCCCCGCGGGTCCTACGAGGCCGCGTTGGCCGACTTCGCCGCGGCGCTCTACGAGCTGAGGATCGACGCGGGGGCTCCCGCCTACAAGGCGATCGAGAAGGCCGCCCGGCAGCAAGGCCGCGTACCCCTCTCCGCCTCCGCAATCTCCGAGGCACTCCAAGGGAAGCGGCTACCCTCAATCGACTTCACGTTGGAGCTGGTCCGCCAGCTCGCTGGCGCCGACCCACGAGTTACGGAGTCCTGGCGGGAGCGGTGGAAAAGGGTTCGTCTGCTCCAGCGCAGCGCGAAGGCATCCCAAGCGGGTACGGCCGGCCTTGCAGCAGAGGAGCCTTCAGCCCGCCCAGGTGCGTTCTCCATCCACCAGGCAGAGGCGCAGGAGATCCTCCGGAAGGCGAAGGAGGAGGCCGCCGCCATCGTGCAGGCGGCTCGCGACCAAGCCGACGAGCTACTCCGCTCTGCCGCGAGCGGCAACAAATCCGCTGGGAATGGACGGAGGATCACACCGTCTGTGGCCCGACTCATGACCCGAGAGTCAACTCGCATCCTCCTACTCGGACCACCAGGCGCCGGAAAGGGAACTCAAGCAGCGTTCCTGAAGAAGGTGCTCGATGTCCCGAAAGTGCACCTCGGAGACATCCTGCGTCAGAACATCCTTGATGGCGAAGAGTCAGGTTTGATCGCCAAGCAGTGCATGGATCGCGGCGAGTTGATCCCTGACGACGTGCTGCTCGACATGGTCAACCTGCGTCTCCTCGAAGCTGACGCGGAGCACGGGTTCCTGCTTGACGGCTTTCCGAAGTCACTGGAGCAGCTGGAGGCGCTTGAGGAGATCCTGGCAGAGGACGGACTCGAGATCGACGTGGCCCTCAAACTCGAGATCCCCAAGTCTGAAGCGATTAGGAGGGTAGCGGGTAGGAGGATTTGCCGGAACGACTCCTCGCACGTCTACCACCTGCTCTACGCGGCACCCCAGCAGGACGATACGTGCCACTGCGGCGGCTCCCTCACGGCCCGCCCAGATGACTCCAGACGGACCACTGCGGACAGGTGGGATCTCTGGCAAGACATGACCGAGCCAGTAAGTGCGCTGTACGGATCCCGAGGAAGGCTGATCACCGTCGCGGGGATTGGGGATGTCAACGATGTGACGGACCGGGCAATCTCAGCCCTCGCCGCGTTCTTCGGATGACAGGTCTACTCCGGCCACGCCGTCGGCTTCATCCCGCCCATCCGAGAAGAAAGCTCTGGAGCGAGCGCTGATCCCCTATATTCTGCGCCCACCAGGCAGACGTACGGCACGGCCGAGGCGACGGCGCTAATCATCCCGCCCCCGAGGATCCGGCCCGGCTCGTCGGCGGCGGGCGAAGGGGCTCAGCCATCTTCGCCGCGTCGCACTCCTCTCAGGTGGGAGCGATGATCTCGAGCGTGGCGCCCGAGCTCGTGGGCCCGACGACGAAAAGCGAACCCCGGAGCGATGAGATAGGTGGACCCCTCTTGTCTGTGCCCTACCCCCGGCGCAGAATATCTATGAATACGCTCGCAAATGTTGGAAGTGCTGGAAATGAGCGTTTCGGACGGGCTACCGCAAGAGTCTGATTCGCCTGGGAAGGCCGAAGGCCTGCCCAGACGCCTCAGCCCGAGCCAGCAGGCCCGCAATGTGCGCGCTTTCAGCGCGGTCGTGGCAAGGTTCCGAGAAGCTCTCCTCGAGAGCCCCAAGGCCCTCGCATTCGCACGTGACCTCGTCGGTGCATTCGCCGACAGCGAAATGTCCGGCGGCCCCACCAAGAGCGAGGTCTGGGCCCTGATCACTGAGAAGCGCACACCGCAGTACGGGCAGGCCTTCTTCGACTCTCGGTGGACGATCTTCGAGCATTACGACGCGATCCAGCCTTATCTCGCGAAGAGGCACCAGCAGCGCTACGCCCTGCACCCAGCGGTCGGCCCGGCGACGCTGATCCACGAGCGGTTGCGCAGACACCGCGGGATCGAGGAGCTTGTGGGTCTGCTCGACGAGACCAGATCGCTCATCGGCCAGCCGACCCGTGACAGGGGGGCGATCGAGTTCAACCTGCTGTACTGCCGGCAGATGCTGACCCTGTACGCCATCCACCTGGAACGTCTGGTCGCGGTAGCGAGTATCCGGGAGCTGGCCGCGGAGCAGCGGGAGCACAACCACCCGGGACTGAGCATGCGGGTGAAGCAGCTCAATGAGGAGGTGTCTGCCTTCTTCCCGGGTGATCACACGCTCGACCATCGAGCCGTGGCGCTTGTCTCCGCCGAACAGCGATACCAGCAGGCACTGACGGCTGCCGGTCAGCGGGTGATCGATCAAGGTGGCCGGAGTTTGGACTTCGAGGTGCTCAGCGCTGAGGAGTATCTCGAAGCGGCACGCCACGCGCCGCTGGCACTCCTCAGCCAGTTCGGTGCCGACCTCGTCGTGGACCCTCCGTCCGCCTGGCTCGACGCGGGGACGCTGATGGAAACGGTGGAGGACTTCGCGCCCCACTTCCGGGTTCGCAGCCGGCCCCCGATGCCGCAGGTTCCGCGCGAGCCGGACCCCGCCCAGCGCATGGTCGAGGCACGTGCACGCGAGCGGAGCCGACAGGAACATCTTGCTGAGCGTGCGCTGCTGGAAGGTGACCTGGCTGACCTTACGGAGGAGCTGCGGCGATCTCGCTGGCGCTCTTCGGCCCGTCTGCTGGCCGATCTGATGGGCCTCGACGCGGACCCGTATGCGCCGTATCAGCTGCGTATCGGCATCGAGCTGATCGTCGACCGCATCGGGTGGGTGACCTACCTCCACCCTGTCTACCTCTCCCGACGGGCCGGCGAGCAGCATGTGCGGCCAATTCTTAGACGGGAGCACGGACACCATGACGCTCTCTGATCCTGCCTACCTCCTGGCCTCGGCCCGGGCCCAGGGATTCTGTGACCTGACGGATGTAACGGAACAGACGGTCGAAGCCGCTCGGGGTCTCGCGCTGGCCTGCGGCAGGCGGCTGGTCATGTGCGAGGGGCCACTGCCTACGCCAGCCGCGGCAGCAGGCCGGCCTGGTGCTCTTCGGCGTGGGCTGACTCTGGGGTGGTCGGTGACGCCTGTACCCGAGGACGCCGCCTTGTATCCCGTTCGAAGACTCAGCGTGACGCAGTCGGTCACCTTCGCCGTCTGCCTCGCTGCCGCCTGGCGTGACGTCCACCAGAGCCCCTACCCCGGAGAGCACTTCGGGCGCGCGGACGTCGTCGACACCCTGCGGGAGTTCGGCGCAGATCCCCGAGCCGTCAACGCCGCTATCGACACAGACCTTCAGCTGCTCTTGCTGATCTGCCGCGATGGCCGCTACCTACGACTGGGCCCCGCGGTTGCGGCCCTGCCCGAGTCGTTCGCAGAGTCCCTGCGTCGCGTGTACGACCAGCTCCCCCGGCCACGCGAGTCGAACACCAGACAGCCAGAGGGTGAAGAGCCATGACTAGCGTCCTGTCCGACCGCGAGGAAACCCTTGTCCAGGCAGCGATCGGAGCTCTGGAGATCTCGGAAGGCATCGTGCCGAGTCAGGCATTTCCCGCCCTGGCCGACGACGCGTTGCGGGCCATCGTCGCCCACCGCCTCAAGGAGACCGGCCGAGTCCTGCTCCCACGAGTACACGGTGGCATCTCGGGCTACACCAGCGGATACGACGATGCCACTGCTCGCCGCATGGCCGCCAACGGCATCGGAGTCCTCCCGGACGTCGATCGTGCCGTACTTGCCATCGCGCTTCTTCGCACGATTGCCATTCCTAGGGCCGGAGGCCAGCACCGCTCCACGTCCTGGCTCAGCGACGGCCCAGGCACCTCGGCAGCGGAGATCCGATCGAACACCGACAACTTCTTTACGCGGGACCACGTCAGATTCGCCGTGAGACGACTCAAGGCCAGGCGCCTGCTTCGCTCGGGATACCACGGCCAGCTTCTTCCCGGTCCTGCCCTGCTCCGTCTGACCGAGGCCCAGTCCACCAGGCTTTGGGAGGATCTGGTGCTGATCACCCTGCCCGACTCGTTGTGGGCCGACATCATCCGCCGGAGGCGTGAGCAGACCGCCCCGCCGACACCGGGGCTCCAGCCACCACAGGAGCCTGAACCATGAGCATCACCAACGCTCCGCTCATCGAGCCGACCAGCGGCCGGAAGATCGACTTGGGTGTGATCGGCGACCGCCAATTGCTGTGCGTGCAGCTGTTCGACATTGCGCGCCATCCCTCGACTGCGGTCGTGTTCGTACCAGGCTGCTTCGTCGCCATCACCGGCAAGGGTCCCGAAGACTCCAACGAGTCCGGCAAGACGAGCTGGCTGGCCAGCATGTCCCTCCTGCTCGGCGATCCCGAATGGCGCATGTACGGGCCGGGGCCGGCAGCCGTCGCACAGCTCCTGTTCGAACCGAACACTGCCGGTGTCGCCGCTCAGCGATACCCCGCGGCAACCTTCGGCTTCATCGCGGGCGTGTTCGCGGACCCTGACGATGTTCTGGCCTCCGCCCACACGGTCTGGATGAGGATCTCCGCCACCGCCCCCTACGTGCAGGTACGCCACGGGCCCGGCATACACCTGGCCACCGCTCATGATGACGAGGAACGCCACCGCGCGGCACCTGCAATATTCAAGTCGCTCCCGGGCCCAGCGCTGGGAGCTGTCCAGTATGCGGAGCGACTCTACGGCCCCGTCCCTCGCTGCCTGGCGTACCTGACGTCCCGCGGCAAGCGCCGTGGTGGCCCCTCGCTCCTGAAACTGGAGACCGGCCAGTTCACACCGGCCGGCATCGGATCAGCCCTGATCGATCTAACGGGCCGAGCGCACCTGCTGGAGACAGATCAAGTCGTACGCCGCGATCTGGCTCGGGAGACAGCGCAGCTCGCAGAGCTGGAGCATGAGAACGCGAACGCCATCGCCCAGGAGCAACAGGCTCTACACGCCATCGAGCAACGCGACAAGGCCCGCCGGAATCTCTCTCTGTCATGGGGATTCTGGCGACTGCACTACGCCAGGGGGCTGCTCGATGTCCTCGACAAGCAGCAGGAACTGTCCACCGCCAGCGAGAGAATCCAGCCACTACTCGCTGATGCAGAACGCGCTGTCAGCCGTGCCAGCGAGGACTTGGCCTCGATGCAAGACACCAAGAAGGTCGAACAGGCCCGGCGCGATGCAGAGGAGAAGTCCCAACGCGCGACGCATGACCTAGACATGGCCCGTGACCGGGAACGGCGCCTGAAGGTGGACATCGAGAAGACTCAGGATCAGATCCAGGAAGTAGAGCGGGAAGCATCAGGAGCTCATGGCAGCTTGGGCGATGCCCGGCAGGCCGCAGAAGAAGCACGCACGGCCAGCATCCGATCGGAGGGGCGACGCGCCGCGGCCGAAGACGCCCACAACAGTGCACTGCACGACGTTGAACGGGCAGAGAAGGGACACTACGGCCAAGCAGGACGCACCGTCGAGATACTCACCGCCGCTGGCATCGACGCCGTCGGGCTGCTCGACGGCCTCGACGTACCACCCAACCAACGCCCCCGCTGGGAAGCCCGCCTCGCTCTGTATCGCGACGCTGTATGCATCGATGCTGAGGAGGCCGACCGCGCCGCGCTCGAACTCACCTCGCTCCCTGGCGCCGTACTCGTCCTGCGGCAGAAGACCCCGTCCCCCCGCTCTCCCGTCTTCGCGCCACCACCGCTGCGGGCCTTCCTTCACGCCCTGGCCGAGCGCCTCCAAACCACCACCAGTCCGATCACAGCACTCGACCAGGAACTGGGATTGCGGATTCTCGGTGGCTTCCCCCAACCGATCACCGGCCGCCACGCCCTCCTCGAACAACTCCAACACCTTGCCAACCAGGCTCAGGAGACGCTGCGCACCACGGCCGAGGCCGCGCGACGCGCACAAGAAACCCAGGACGAAGCCGACCTGAATGTAAGGCGCCTCGAGCACGCACAAAGAGCCGTCGAACTGCGTACACGACGCCAAGCACTCGAGATCGAACTCACCGACGTCACACCCCAGCTGCTGCGCCTGCAGACAGCAGCCGACGAGGCGGCGCAGGTGAAGGAGGAAGCGCTGGTGAAGCAGAAGGTTCTCGTCCTACAGCGCATGGAAGCCGCACGACAGCTCAAGGAAGCCGAAGCTGCACAGCAACGCCTCCTCGCGCAGGACGAGGACCTGGCCCGTCAGTGTGCCGCGCTGAACATCGGCTACTGGATGGAGCGGGCGGGAGGCCCCGAGCAGGCTCGAGCCGCACTTCATCTCCCCTCGGACGGGCAACAGCAGGAACCCGACGCGCCGCAGCCCGAACGCCGAAGCGAGATCTCTCTCAGGGAGGTGGCCGGCCGACATCTGCAGCAGGCCATAGCCGATCTCGGGATCGACTTGATCAGCGGCATGGGCGCTCCTAACGCGGCCATCACGCAAGCTCTGCAGCTTAGGGCGAACCAAGCCGACGAAGAAGGCAGCCGCCAGTTCGTCAGCGCCGCAGCCTTCGAACGGCCGGCCGACGCCATCCAGGACTGGCTCGACACATGCGCGGACAGCGACCGAGGCACCCGTTCCCGTGTCGCAGCCAACCGGGAGGAACGCGAGGTCGGGCTCGCCGCCGCCCAGCAGACCGTCGCCGACCTGGAGCAGAGTGTGCGCGCCACGCAGGACAGCATCGTCCTCCGTCTCGACCAGGCGCTCCAGGACATCGAGGACGCCCTCGACCGCCTCAACCGCGGGGCCGGTCTGTACGGCGCCGAACTACGGCGCACCCTCACCCCGCCAGCGTCCGTCTCGGACTTGTGGCGCTGTGAGATCACACCCTGCTGGCGTCGCACGCCCACCGGGCAAATGCTCCCGTACAACAACATCACCAACGCCGCCCAGGAGAAGCTGTTCTCCATCCACCTCGTCCTTGCGGCGCTGCTCGCCTCACCACATGCTCGAGGAAGAGTCCTCATCCTCGATGAACTCGGCGACGCTCTCGGTTACCACCACCGCCGTGAGGTGCTCGCCGCCATCGCAAGTACTGCGGAGGAATACGGGATCAGCGTGCTGGGAACGTGCCAGGATGCCCTCGTCGACGACGCCGCCGACTTCTACGGCGGCCTCCTGTACTTTCACTATCCAAGCCACACCGAGGCACTGAACACCGCCACCCGGATGTTCGGCTACGACGCAAACAATGAACGTGTCGAACTCACTCTCGATGCCCTGCTCGCAGGACGGACACCCTGGAGATGAGCACCGCCCTGCAGCCTCACCACGGTCCGGTGATGCATCTCGCAGGAACCCCGACAGGCCTGCTTGCCCGTACTGTCCAGCGCACCCGACTCGATAGCGACGGAACCCGGCGCGTTGTCCTCCAACGAGGCAAGCTCCTAAGAGACAAGTATGTGGACCTCCTGGCCAGCACGCCGGCCGACCCCGCCGCCATCGAAGCCGTCCTGAGCGAGGGCCGCAAAGGCGACCGCGGCTTTATTCTCGGCGCCTCCACGCGCACATGGAACACCATCAGGGCACGCTTCTCCGACAACGCTTGGCCCCGAGCTGTAAGCCTCGCGCGCGTTGGAGCCGTCACTGTTCGCTGTGAAGTTGCCGAGGACCTCACCCTTGGTTCCCCCATACGCTGGCACCTCACCACCGCCGGACGCGGACAGGCGCGTCTGTACCGCGAGGGACTCGAAGCCAGCCGCGAGCACAGCGCCAACACGCTGGAACGGGCCCGCTACAGAATCAAGCTGCTCGACGAACTCCCAGCCGGGATTGAACCCGACGACCTCCAGCGCCTGGACGACGCCCTTGTTCGGGAACTGAGGCGCACAGCGCCCGCACCGAAACGCGCCGCCATCCTGGCAGCTTTGGCGCATGACATCGGAGTTGGGAAACGCCACGCCAGTCCGAGAGCCTTCTCCTTGGCACACACCCGCAACAGCAAGACATGGGACGGCGCAATCCGAATCCTGCGCGAATCAGGCGTTCCGTCCGCTTTGGCTGAGGTGGTCGGACTACGCGGACAAAGCCGCCTCGGACTTGCAGGTCCGATCACGGTCCGCGTTGGTGATCGCTGCAGTCCGCTCGACGACCTCGGAGTCGTTCTCCTGCCAGCAGCCACCGCCAACCTTCGGCTCGACTTGCGCAGCAGAAATCTGATCTTCGTCGAGAATCTCCAAGCCGCCGAGGCCGTCAACGAGGTATTCGCTCCGAGCGCCAAACCTCCCGCGATCCTCTATCACGCCGGAATGCCCAGCCACGACATCCTCAGGCACATCGCCACCCTTGCAGACCAGGCTGCGCGCATAGCCATAGCCCCAGACGCAGACCTCGGCGGAACCCGGATCGCCACCGCCATCTGGAACTCGCTGTCCAAGGCCGCTCGGAGCCGTTCCGTGATCTGCGACATAGGCATGACACCGACACACACCCCGCAAGAACCCTGGCCCCCCGACAGCCCGGTTTGGGCGGATCTCCGCACTATGCTGGCGAGTCCGGCCATGGCGCTCGCCAACGGCTGCCTCACCCGCGGCTACCCAGTCGAGCAGGAAGGGTGCATCGTCGAAGCCATGATCGACCATCTCGGCGCAGACCCGGCAGTCAGTCGTCCTCCCCCTCAGTCAGGTGCTCCATGAGCCGCTCCAGCGTCTCCACCGAGAGGGCTGGAGACCGTTGCAACCAGTATCGAAGCCACTCCGTCTCCGTCATCATGCCTGGTCAGCTACCTTCCGCTTTTACGGAGTTCCATCAAACTCCGCACATGCTGCATTCGGAGGAACGAAGCAGTCGGGCATCGGCCGAGAGACCCACAAGATGATGCTGGAGCACTACCAGTGGACCAAGAACCTGCTGGTCAGCTACTCGCCGAAGAGGCTTGGCCTCTTCTGAGCGGCTTCGACGGGGCTATACGAGGGGGTCGAGACTGCCGGTCAGACCCAGGCGCGGTGCAACTCAATATGTGGGTAGCCCCCTCGCCCCCGGCCGCGACCGGATCCGCGGCGGGAGTACTCGGCGGCCGCCCGTCGTATAGGTCGGGCGGACGAGACCAACTCGACGTGCGCGGACGCGGCCTCCGCGATCTGCAGCTTGCCCAGGCGGCTGCTCGTTCTGCCATCGACCGACCGGCGAGGACACGATGATCTCGTCGCGCAGTATGCCTCGCCCTTTGAAATCACCGGCTACGTCAACCTGCGGGATTCCCTCGGACGAGCGAATCCGCCCAGGGCGCACTAACGCTCGACGCCCGCAATAAGGCGACCTTGGCCTCCGGGGCTGCGAATCCTCGTCGGCACTGCGCTCGAGACGCAACCATCCTGTCAGTCGTGATGCTCTCGCCCACCGCTATCGAGATGTCCTCCAGCGACAAGCGGAATGTAGCTGCCGACGACTACCTGACTGTCGAACTCCTTTGTGCTGGGCTGGCCAAGATCCGGCTCGATCGGCAGCACGCGCTGGAGGGCCACGCGCCTGTGGTTGGTGACCCGAGCGCGGGGCTATTGCCACGTGCGTGGCGGACGGCGTTCACCAGGTTGTGGTGGGTGGGTCACCACCAGTCGGTGAATTGGCCGCAGGACGACCTCGACGTGCTCTCCGCGTGCCGACTCCCCATCGGCGAGTGGCCAGTGCGGCTGGACCTGTCCGACGCTGATCTTGATCAGCCGTTGCTTGAGGGCGACGAGCTGTCGGAGTTCTCTGAGCAAGCATCCGCGCTGGCAACCAAGGCGGATGTGGAGGCCGAACTTGTCGAGAACCAGATCTTCGCTCAGTTGCTCGCTACCGCGCAGGCCAACGGACGGACCGAGGAGGAGGTGCAGCAGGCCTACGTAGAGCTCCGCCTGATGCACATCCGCCATCCAGTCCTGAGCGATCTTGACGTACTGCGGCGGGCGCAACGAATGCCGGCCGCCAGTACGAGCGGCGAGCCGCACTTCAAGCAGCTGATCCACGTCGCATACCGGTTTCAGCAAGCGCCTGGAGGTGCCGCGCTACGAGTCTGCGGCTCGTGCGGCAACCCGATGCCTGGCGTGGATCGCTCCTGTCAGGTCCCGGGGTGCCAAGGGCAGGCGGTGCAGAAGAGGTTTCAGACCCTGGAGGGCTACTGGGTTCAGCATCGGGCTACTCGTCGCTTCCACCACGACCCGGGTCTGGTCGAAGCCCGAATCTTCGACGCGATCAACGGGCTTCCCAAAGACATCGTGTGCCTGCAGGAGTATCCCTGGCTGGATGCCTGGGACGGCGCAGTGCGGTTTCGCCAGCCCGGCTCCGGCCAACACGAGTCCTGGCTCTTCGACGCGAAGGACTGCGTCAGCGCGACGCTGCTGGGACGTCGCTTCACCTGCGACCGTCGCCTGCGCGCCAATCGCCTATTTCTTGTCGTGGCCAAGCAGCGAGCGACGCCAGCGTACTTCGCTGATCTCACCCGCGAACTAGACGGTCGGGTCAGTGGTATTGAGGTCGTCGACGAGGACACCTTCATCCGCCAGGTCACCACGCGATCCAAGGAAGTAGGGCAGCACAGGTGAGAGACATCCGAAGCTGGATGGACAGCCTGGTCTCGGAGCTCTGCGACGACTCCATCCATGCGCTCCTCAGCCCGTTGCTGCCCCGTGAGTTGTGCCAACTGGAACTCGGTCTCACGTTCCTGGCTGATCACATGCCTGGCCAGGGAGTCGGTGCCCTCTGGCCGGTGCTCTCCACATACGCCTCTCCCCGACCCGGACTCGAACGCGAAGTACGCGCGCTCCGGCTGTTGATGGGCGACATGGCTCGCTCCGGTCAGTTCCTGCGGACGCTGGACACCTATGCCCAGATGCCTGCGCAGATCCGCGGCTTCGAGCGTGACGAGACTCCGGGCCGCCAGGTCCGTCCTTCCACAGTATTCACCCCGAAGTCCTCGCCCTACCTCGTGGGCCGTCACGATACCTACCGCCAGGCCTTGAAGGAGCTGGTGCCGTACAGCGCACAAACCCAGCGCCGCCCGGCGCCGCCCGGCTCCGTGTGCACCTTCCAGCGCGCCAACGGCTCCACGGAGTCGGTGCACATCCCGGAATGGATCAATCCAGGCGAGACTCCGGTGCTGGCTCCACCCGCCACCGCGCGCATCCGGCAACCGTTCTCCTTCACGCGGAGTGAGCTCGTTGACACCGGGGAGGAGATGGATCGGCGCCTTGAGCATCACCCTCACATCAGCAGCCGGGACTTCGCCGATCGCCTCGGCGACCTGGACGTGGCGGTCCCGGACCCGGCGACTGGGCGGTTGCGCGACGACTGCACGGACTTCACCGTCAACGGTGTCATGCACGCGATTGGGTTGATGAACTCCGGCAAGTCGACGCTTCTGGACGGCTTGACCGTGCTCAGCGCGAAGCGGGGTCTGCGAGGTGGCTACGTCTTGCCCTCGGTCGGTGACAGCTTCGCGAAGACGTCGTTCCTCCGGGCCCTGGGCATCGACGCCGTACCGAAGATCGGGCAGGGAGAGCGGACCCGGCACGTCGCCGCCTATTGGCGAAGTCAGCTCCAGGATGGCGAGTCCACATTTCCTGAGCATCCGGATGCCGCAGCGCGCTTCGCGGTCGATGTGTGCCTCCTCGATCCGCTGATCGGCGGCGATCCGTTGGAGGAAGGGGAACGACCCTGCAGAAACGCTCTCCGCGTCGTCGGGCAGCGCGGAAAGTGTGACTGCCCGCTTCTGCCAGTCTGTCCTCGACAGCGTGCCGACAACGAACTGGGTACCGCACAGGTGCAGATCACCACGCCAGCGGGCCTTGTCTTCTCCCGGGCGACGTGGTCGAACTCCTCCATGAGGGTCGTGGAGCGCTTCCAGCACGACCTGGACTTCCTGTACGTCGACGAAGCCGACGACGTGCAGCGCGCCTTCGACGAGGCGTTCTTGCAGCATGAGGTCCTGACCGACCCGGATAGCGGCTGGAGCACGCGCACGCGGCATGGAATCGCCGATGGTCTCGACCGCGATTGGCACCGGCCGCTGCAGCACCCGAAGGTCCAGAAGTTCGAGGAACTCGAACGACGCCACGGGCAGGCACGGGTCCGCCTCTACCAACTGCTGGTCGCCCCAGAGGGCGAATCCCTGCGCACCCTGATTGCCGAGGGCCCGTTCACAGGCCACTCCCTCCTTGTCCGCCTCGCCCGCGACATGTACGGGCTCGGTGAACGCCAGGACTTCCGCCGCGACGCCGACCGCGAGGACGCGGCCAAGGAGTTCTTCGAGGAATTCCTTGAACCACTGGTCTCTCAGCCATTCAGCGAGCCTTCCGAAGGGTTCGCCGACTTGCTCCACGCGATGACCGCCGCACACGACACCGGTACCGACCCGCACCGTTGCGCACTCGACTGGATCCGTGAGCACACCCCAGGGTCCGAAGAGGAAGACCAAGACGAGTCAACCAACATCGAAGAGGAGGCCAGCTCTGGGGACAGCGAGGGCACTCCCGCCGCGGACGAGGCCACCCCGGAGGAGGTCTCACGCGTCCGACTCCTACAGGCGGGCATCTGGGCAGCTCGCATCACCGCATCCTTCTTCGAGATGGGCAAGCTCTATCCGGCTGTCGCCGAGATCTTGCGACTTCCGGACGATCTGAGCTTCCTCGGTGAGCAGCCACCCAAGGATCTCCTTGCCGTCGTGCCCGAACAGCCGGCTGGCAATCTCATGGCGCTGCAATGGCAGCCAAACCCGGCTGGCGACAGCGGCGCCTTGCACCTGGTCTGGCTTCGAGGTGTCGGCCGATGGCTGCTCCACCACCTGCACGATCTTCTGGCGCCGGAGGGCGTCGATGGCCCTCATGTCATCCTCACCTCGGCAACCTCCTGGATGCCGACGTCTCCCAAGTACCACATCGACCTTCCCGTTTCGCTCGTCCTGCGTACCCCGCCGGCCTCCCAAGAGGCGCTCCGAGCCAGTCGCATGCACCTACGCCCAGGACGCGCCGCCGGAGCAGCACCGGTATTCGTCTCGGGAAGCGGAGGCGACCGAGCCCGCCGAGAGCAAGCCCTGAAGCAGGTCACTGCCTCCATCTGCGTGCCCCGCCCAGGCGCCCCAGAATCGCTGCTGGACCAGGTACGTCAGCACCTGGCCACCGACCGACAGCAAGCCCTGTTCGTCGTGCTCAGCACCCGCGACGCCGAGACCGTCGCCGACTACGTGAACCACAAGACCCCGTACAAGGCCCTTCACGTCGTGCGCGATCACGACGATCCCGGCCCGTACGGACTCATCCGCCGCAGGGTCTCCACCTTCGCACGCAGCGACGCGGACATCCTCGTCGCCTCCGAAGGAGCCATCCAACGCGGTCACAACATCCTCAACGACCGCAGCGTCGCAGCATTGGGTGCGATCTTCTACCTCGTCCGCATCCACCCGCCGGCCGACGACCCCTCCTTCGTACTGTCGCTGCTCGGCGCGGACGCCATGCGCCGCCTCAACAAACCAGCTGACCTCAGCGACCCAGCCCTCGACGCTGTCGACCTAGCTCTCAACCTCCGCCACGGTGCACGCAGAACCTGGCAGCACTTCGGCCAGCCGATCCTTTTCAGCCGGCTCACGGACAAGGCCCACCGCGACGCGTTCACCTCCAACCTCCTCAACTCGACCTACCAGACGAGCGGCCGAGGTATCCGCGGCAACGAACCGATCCTGATCTACCTCTGCGATGCCGCGTTCGCACCCCGCACCGCCCAGCTGGACGAATCCGCTGCCGACACCGAGCGGACCAGCGTCCTCATCTCCGCGCGCACAATGCTGCGTGAACTCCTGACCGAGCCACCCGCCACGACGGGGCCCCAGGAGCGCCTGTCCTACGAACTGGCCCAGGCATGCTGGAGCCTCGCCGGCCACCTCTACGAAACTCTCGACTGGGGACGCTGATGCCCGCCTACCGCCACCAACAAGCTGCCGTATTCGTCTTCGACGAGCACGCGCATCTACCCGCCCAGGGGTACACGGCCGGCTGCCCCGCCGCGTGGCTCAAGCACCTCGAACCCGCCTGGGCATCCCTTCCTCGCCGACGCAAGGAGCCCGGGAACCTCCCCACCAGTTCGCTGAATCAGATCACTCAGCTTCTGGACCCGCGGATCAGCTCCATCCACTGGAACCTGCGCGAGCCGCAGTACATCAGGGCCACCGCCCCTGTCGACATGCCCTTCCACCTGGCTGTCGCCGCTTGGGCAGCCACGGACGTGGCCCCGCACCTCCCCGAGAAGGACTGGGCCGAAATGCTCGGCGAGCACCCACTCGTATGGGAGCCACACGACATCGACCTCGCACAGCACCAACTCCACCCCAACGGCACCGCAGACCCCGGAAACGCAGTCTTCAGCCTGCTGCCCAGCCTGCTCGCCGAGCGCGTCGCCGCGTCCGGCCTGCATCTACGCGGCCACGACTACAAGGCATGGCTGGGCCCCACTCGCAGCGATGGCCGACGCGCCGTCTACCTCGGGCCGCCCACCCCCCTCACGGATCGCGACGGCGCGACGGGCCTATACACCCCGTACATCGACTTCCATCTGGAGACGATCCCCGGCGAAGCCCAGGTCCGCGTCCACGCCGACCTCCACATGGCCCGCTTCGCCGCGCTCCCTTCCTCGTACGTACCCCGCCGTGGCGCCAACCCGGCGACCATCACCGTGCTGCTGCACGCCGACTCCGGCTTCGTGACCTCGGCAGAGCGACGCATGCTGGTGCAGGCATCAGCCACCGTGCACCGGAACGGAGACGAGGCCCGCTGGAAGTGGTCGCCAGGCGTGAGCAAACTGCTGGCCCTGCTCACACGACACCGATACCCCGACCCAGACATCCTCCGCACCGCTCCCGAAACACTCTTCGAGAACAGCGATAGAGCGGTCGCCGCGTTCGCAGTCCATAGCAGCGGAATGAAGTACTACCTAACCGCCGCCCCTGAAGCGGACCCGAATGCGCGCCGACGCACTGCCGGACACCCTGCCGAACCCGGCTACCAACCGATCGATCACCTCGAGGTGTTCGACGCCCTCGCCCCCGTGCTTGCACTGCTCGGGCTGCTCCCCGCCACCCCTACGACCAAGGCGAAGACCAAGACAAAGGCACTTCAGCCGACCAACACCGCACCAGAGCGCCACTACCAACTGGAGCACTGGACAGCCTCCCCGCGCACGCGGGAGACCCTCCATCTCGCCCTCACCCACAAGCTCGGACTCACGAAACTCGATACCGCCGCAGCGTCGGACTCCCCGACCACCTACAACGGCCCGTTCGCTCTCACCGTCCACCACCGTGACCCTGGTGACCTCGTCGGCGGCATCCCCCGGTCCAACCACGACGAGCCAGCAGTACGGCGTACCGAGGACGAACGAGCCGCCAATGAACGAGGCCGACGCCTCTCCGAAGAGTTTCCCCGGCCCGCCGGCCTTCGCGCCACGCTCATCGAGTTGGAAGACGACGGCTTTTTCCTCCGTACGCGGCAAGGCGACCCCAAACCTCTCTTGAAGAGGACGCTCCCTTCCCTCGGCCGGCGCGTGCAGTGCATGCGCCCCGTACGCCCGGCACCGGAGCCCGGCAGCAAGCAGAAACTACTCGCTGGCACGGACCACCGCGTGAGCGATGTCGAGCGAGCAGCGTCCTCGGTCCTGGATGCTCTGCGTCAAGTCGGTCACGTCGCTGACATCCCCGCTCCACTCGGGGTCACCGGCCCCTTCGAACTCTGCACCGTCTGGATGTCGAACGCCCCAGACGGGCAGGCCGTCCCCATGCTCATCCGCATGCGACCGGGACACGAACCGACAGCCCAGCTCATGCCGACCCCAAGGCAGCGTGTCGAACCTGAGATCGCCTTCACCGAGCTGCCCGAAGCCCTCACCGCCGGTCGCGGCCGCATCCGTCTCGCCAAGAACTACCGCGCCGTCGCCGACTTCCTCATCCAGGCCCTGGCCCTGGACTCGACTACGGACCGCCTCTTCCTCGCTCGCGCCGCCGTCCTCCGCCGCCGCGAACTCTGGCCTTGGCTCCAGGACTCGTACCTGACCCCGAACGCCCTGCACTTGCCCGGCGCCGGGTTCGACAAGCCTGATGCGGTACCTGCACCTCGCAAGCCCGGCGATCACCCAGGCTTGCGGATCATCCGGGTACGCGAGGCCAATGACAGGGACGCCGTCCCCCACCTCTTCGGCGTCCCATGGGACGAAGAACGCCTACAGCGCACACCCGGCAGCGGCCGGTACTCCGGCCTCGCCCGGGTCAGCGACACCGTCTTCTACGGGATCAACCCCCGCTCGGACCAGAACCAAACACCCCTGGGCATCACGAAACTCGACCCAACCCAACCCCAGAACGCCACCTGGTCCGTCAGCAATCCCCGCCCCCTGGAGATCACCACCGCCTTCCTCCAAGACGGCGACGACCCAGCCGAGTTCGCCATGTACGTCCAGGCCCAACGCCGCTCCTACACCCACACGGCCAACGACACCCAGTGGCCGGCACTCATGCACCTGGCGGAACTGATGGACGAGTACCTTGTGTAAGGTGGCGAATTCGGCCCGTACCCATGCAGTGCCGATACTCAAAACGGCATCATCCGCCCGACCGCCGGCACCAGGGGCCTGAACGTCGTGGAAGGGGCGGTCAGCCGATACTGGGGCTGCGGCGTTCCAGATCCTGGCCGCCTCGCTCGAATCGACTAGCGCCATCAGCAGCGCGAAGGCGACACCGCGGCCGGGTGCGCGAGCGTGGGGGTAGACCGACTACTCCATGACGCCAGCGTACGCGCACCGGTCGGACACCTTGGAGCCTGCAACCCACCCGAGGACCTGGCGGGTCTCGCCGACTGCGGTGAGGCGGTACTCAGGTATCTTCGCCGGGTCGCACTGCTCCCCTGTGGGAGCAGTGCTCTCGAACCTGGCGTTACCCTCGTCCATCCCGGCCCGGGACATCGCCAGGACCTCGGACGTGTGTCTGGCAGCCAGCGGTACCACCATGGCGTCGGCGGTCACGCGGCAGCGGCCGTGGTCAGCAACTGCCCCATCGCGGCCGTCGCCGCAGGGGTTCCTGTCGCAGCCCCGCGCCGTCCCACCGGCGTTGCACTCGGCCGATGCCCGCCGCGGCACTGTTGGCCAGCGCATGCCCGTCGCTACGAGCGGCGCCGGGGCATCAGAGGCCGGATCACCGTCACCAGCTGTCGTCAGGCTCGCGCCGCATGGCGTACGAGAAGATGTCCGTCGCTGGCGCACTGCCCTGTCGGCCTACCTGGATAAGGTCCTCAGCCGTGTACCGGGCGGTCGTAGCTAGCCCCGCAAGGCCCACCTCCTCCGTAGTGGCCAGGTGCAGCTGGCACAGGTCACACCACATGCCCTCGGCCGTCAGCTCCAAGTCGAACAGGAGAGCGGTGGTGGGGGCCCGCAGGAACAGGGCTGCAGCCTCGGTCTGGCAGGCCGGACACCGCGTCAACGCCTGGAACAGCGGACCGCCCGCCCTATCGACCTCCACGACGACGAGTCCCCGCTGCGCAACGATCGCAGCCAGATGCTCCGGAGTCCCCTCCGGCATGTCCGCGAACCGGGCCCGAGCCCGCAGTGATGCCTGGTGCAGACGCAGTTGGACGTCCTTCTGCAGCCGGTCCGCGCGGTCATCGAGCGCAACGCGCACCAGGTCGTGCCACGGCCCCCAAAACTCCTCACGGCCCAGCCCCATGTGGTCGACCAGCATGCAGACCGACTCCACGAACGGCTCCAGGTAGTCCTCCGGCACGCTGGTGCCCAGGTGCGCGACACCGTTGCGGAGCTGGATCAGGGTGTCCAGTTCCTCGTCCTTCAACGGCAGCACGTCCATCTTCCGCAGCCGGTCGATGGCCGTCTGGGCCCCGACCGTGCGGAGCTTCTTCGGCAGAGCCGTAGCCCCGGCCAGGTGCAGTAGAGCGTCGTCCTGGCGACTGGACAGCTCGACAAGCAGCACCGGATTCACACGCACCAGCGCCGCCTTGGCTAGGCGCTCGATGCTGACCCCCGCCTCCAGGAGGAAGACCTCGGTCTCCCCACGGGCATGCGCCTCCAACGCCAGACGCGCGAAGCCCCGCGCCCCAGAAGCCAGATGCTCGAACGAAATGGGCGACTCCATGACCTGACGATAGGGCAGCACACCCTACAAGCGAGCCGAATTTCAGTACCAGCACATCCGTGAGCGGCACGCAGCCAGGCGGCTGGTGGCTGGCAGAGCACCCTGCCCAGAGCTGCCGCGGAGACATGCAGTGCGAGAAGTAGAACCTCCGTTGTCAGTTACTGGGATGAAGCAGTCCGGGATCGGCCGCGAGACCCCCAGGATGATGTTGGACCACTACCAGTCGATCAAGAACCTGTTGGTCAGCTACTCGCCAAGGAAGCTCGGGCTTTCTGAGCCCCTGAAGCGAGGCACTCCAGGGGACGCTGCCCTTCGGCCTTCCTTCCGGGTTACGCGGGGCACAGGAAGCAGCCGGCAGGGGTTCCTTGATCGGCCACTCGCGATAGTCCCCCCGGCCGTGCCGGTCGGTACTCCCTGCCGACCGCGGCGGCGTCATCAGTCAAGCCAGTCCAGAGGGATCAGGGCGGTGCGGTTGCCCTCGGCATCGGGGCGCCAGTTGCCGATGACGGCATCTTGGAACCAGCCTTCGGGCAGGTTCGCATGGTCACAAACGATGATCTGAAGCGCTCCCCGGTTAAGCCGTACCACGTCGCTGAGGAGTTCGAAGTAGGCGGTCACCGTGGCCCAGTCGGCGTCTTGGATGGTCGAGGCGTCACGGGGTTTCTCCGGGAAGAACGCCTGGGTGGGCTGGTCGAGCATGAGGAAACCGGGAACGGGCCGGTTGTTGCGTCGCAGGTAGGTATGCAGGGCGAGGTGGGCGACCAGGTGGTACCCGATGTGGTTCTTGGCACTGCCGATGCGAGTGAGGGGCAATCGTCCGGCTGGTCTCCTGAGGACGACATTGAGTAGCTTCAGGCTGATCCCCACTTCGAAGGCGTCTGCAGCTCCCCCAAGGTTGAGTCGCTTGGCCCAGGCCGTCATGCCGATGGCGATGTCCGCGAGTCGGCGCTCGGTTTCGGCTGCGATGTCGTCTTCATCAACGAGCTGTTCAAGCGTGTCGGCATGTTCCTGGGCCAGGACGAGGTTGTGGCGCAGCTGGCTGATCTCGCTCTCTGTTCCAGTGCGGGTGAGGGCTTCGGAGATCCGACCTTGGATGTGAGCGACTCGGAGGTCGTGTTCCTGGAGGTTGCGCAGGCGCTCATCGCTTGCCAGGAGTTCTTTGAACTGGACGCCGTTGAGCCTGAGGAGCTCGGCGACGCCGGCGCGATCGGCCTGCAGAGCACGTCGGTGTTCCTCGCGAACAGGCTGGACTGTCTGTGCCTGTGCGAGTTCGCGTGCGAGATGGCTGGTCAGTTCGGCGATGTCTTGCGCACTGGGGTCGGGATGTTCCAAGGACTGGGTGCACAGGGGGCACACGCTGGTGTCGCTCTGCCGTTGCGGGCCGAGGAGGTCGAGCGTCTTGAGGCGGTCGAGCTGGAGGTGGAGTTCGCCGGTGAAGGCGCGGCCCTGCTGCTGCCAGCGGTCGATCGCGGCCAAGGCGTCGTCGAAGTCCTGAAGTTTTTCACGCAGGAGCCGGCGTTCGTCGTTAAGTTCCTGGCGCCGGTCACGCACTTCGAGTGGGGCGATGGCTTGCGGGACTGCGGATAGGGCTTGGTGGAGAAGGGACAGGACCTGGGAGGTGTCGGGGGCTGTGGGCACGTTGGCGAGGAGGCCTTCGGCCTCTGCCAGGCGGACGAGGGCGAGACCATTGGCGTCCATGGCCTGTTGGTGACGTAGGGCATCGTCGAGCTTCCGCTGTGCACCACGCTTGGCGCGCTGGGCTTCGCCGAGGCGATGGCGGCGCAGAGCCTGTTCGGGGCCGGCGGCACCGAGGAAGTACGGCAGGGTGTCTTTGAGGGCTTGATCCATGCCGGATTCGGTTTGGCGGTGGAACAGCGCCGTCTGGTCGGCGATCTCGTTCTGGCTCTGGAAGCAAAGGAGCGCCGCCTGGCCAATGGATACGTCAAAAGCTTTACGCGCTGCACCAGTGGGCGGCTGGAAGTGGAAGTCCTCGATGCCAAGGCGGGCGCTGAGTTCGCTGCGCAACGCCGCGACGTTGGAGTTCTTGACCAGTTCGTCAGGGCTTGGGATGCCCAGGGTGGCGTCGCCGGTGCGGGTGTACGCGTGCTGGGTGGAGGCTCCGATCGGGCGGGGACGGGCCAGGACCATACGCGATTTGTCGGCGAAGGTAACCAGAAGGGCGTACCAGCCAACGGTCTGGTCGATCAGGTCGTCAGGCAGGTTGGGCGCGCGGCGCCCGAGGCAGTAGTCGACGATGGTGAGGACTTCAGACTTACCGGTCTCTGACTCACCAGTGAGGATGTTGAGCGCCCCGGGGCGGAACCGCAGGACCCTTGGCGGCCTCCGGCGGTCTCGGTGGTACAGGGCCAGGGCGATCAGCTGCATGACGGTTCCAGAACTCCTTTTCGGGGGGTGTGTCAGGGCCGGACGCCGAGGGCGGTGAAGGCTCGAGGCGGGTCGGTCACGGCGAGCCAGCGACCGACCAGTGCCGCTGCGCGGGCGCAGGCGGCGACTTCCTCGCCGGGGGCAGCGGAGGGAGGTTTGGGCGTGCCCGGGCAGATGAGTCCACCGGGAGCAACGTCGACGGCTTGGTGGCGTATGGCTGTACGCAAGCTGGTTCGGGTGTAGGCGGTCAGCGCTGCGGCACGTTCGGCGAATGCCGCCTGCAAATGTGGGTGTTCGTGGGCCCAGGCCGAGAGTGTGACGGTGGACTTGCCGGGCAGGGAGTCACGAGTGTCTGTGGGCAGCACGAGAGGCAGGATCAGGAACGCGCTGGGCCAGGGCAGCGGCAGCTTCGCCTTCTTCGTGGCGGTGTTGACGGCGGTGGCGAGCAGGAAGGCACCAAAGGCCGGGTTGAACAGTGCCTGTGCCTCCGACACGTTGCGGTGGGAGTCTGTCGTCACTGTTCCTGCGTTTCGTCTGGGCCATTGCAGCGGCTTCTGTAGTCGGGGTGCCAGCCGAGTTGCCGGTCGGCCTCAGCGCTGCCGGCCTGGTCGGACAGGCCATGAACGCTGCCGGTGCCGATCCAGGGCGCCGTGACACTGCCCGGGCGCAGTGGGGTGTCTGCGACGCGGTCCATGGTGGCGTCCAGGATTTCCTGGCCGATGGTCTGGCGTTGCTCTTCGCTCATGTCGTCTCGAATACGGCGGGTGCGGCGGCGGAAGGCGTTCTCCCACTCGTAGTGGAGTTCACCTTCGTATTCATCGATCCGCTCCGGGGTGATCTTGAAGGTGCGTAGCCATTCGGAGCGCTGAGCCCGCGCATAGTGGTAGTCACGGAGATGCATCGCCACTTCCTCGTCGGGAAGGTCGATCCACCGCATCTGGGTAACAACCATGCGGTCGTTGTACTGAGCGATCTCCGCCTGGGTGAGATGGCGCAGTGTCTCCGTGATCGGCAGATTCCTGCCTATGTAGCGTCCTGTGACCTCGTCCCGGCGGCACATGAGTTCCTGGGCACTGACGGAGGCGCGCATGCGCTGGGGGTTCCTACGCTCCAGCAGCTTGATCGCCATTCCGTACCACCAGCCCTTGATCTCGTCGAGGGCGGCCTGAGCGTGGTCGCTCGGCGTGATCCCCAGTTCCTTGGCCAGACTAGGGTCAAGGTCTGACATCAGCGGGGCTGCGTCATTGACGGTGATGGCCCTGACGAGCTGCTTACGCCGGGCCGGGGTGAGCTTCATGAACAGTTCGCGGTCATCCGCAGTGGTGCCGGGCCCTTCATCGTCGGCGGCGGTCCGCTCCATCCGTTCCAGTGCCTTGGTCTCATCCCTGTCTGGGCCGGCGCTGAGGTACTGGAAGAAGGTGCCTGGCGGTGCGCTTTGGGTCGAGACCAGGCGCAGGATGGGCAGGGTCGTGTCCGCGGGATCGGAGAGGTTCTCGAGGGCGTCGATCCATGACGCGACGGAGCGCCAGAAGTCCTTCCCGGTCTCGCTCAGAGGACCGGCGGCTTCACGATGTTTGGCCTGCAGCAGTTCGCGTGGTTTCTTGTCCGGGTCGAGGAACTCGATGTCGTCGAGGAGCTCCATGCGGACTTCGACGGTGGGGTCCTGCCAGCTGCGGCGGGCGAGCTCGAGCAGGGCAAGCTCGCACTGGTAGAGATAGCCGGTCATCTGCCCTGCCGCCGAATGCGACCTCGCTCGCGCCACGTTCCCCACTACTGATCGCGCTTGTCCGAGCGGCGCGAATCCCACCCATGCAACCCGTCAACCGCACCAGGAACCCAGTCCTCGGGCTGAATCGGTCAGGTGTGATGCGCTGTTCCACTCCCCTGCAGCACAACGTAGCACTCGCCGCAGGAAGCATCGCTGGAGTCTGCAGGATCACCCTCGGTGGGCACTGTGTCAGCTGGGGGCGCGGGCTGCACGTACGGTCCTGTACCCAGACCGCAGCCTCCGACCGTGGGCAGAGATTGGGCACGAGACCCGACGCGGAACAGTCAGCCACTGCGATGCACCGGTATCCGGGGATGCCCTCGTAGGCCCGGGCAATATCGCGTGTCGCCTCCGCTGCGAGGCAGGGATGATGTGGGGCACTGGGAGGGAGAGGTCGGTATGGAGCGGCTGGAACTGATTGTCGTGCAACTCGAAGAGGCGAAGGGGTTGATCGAAAGAGGGCGAGTGCCCCACCTGCGGCTGGCTTACATACTCCTCGACAGTGTGACGGAGCTGATCCTTCACCGGACGGTGCAGTCCGCGCTGTGGGATCAGGAGCTACTGACGGGGCTGCTGGCGAAGTGCAAGGACCTCGCGGCCAACGGGCACGAAGAAGCGGCGGCGGAGATCCCCTCGATCGAGGCCCGAGTGATCTCCAAGTCGAAACTGAGGGACATCGACAGAAACTTCGACGCCAAGGTGGCGTTCTTGGCCGACCGCGAGATGCTGGATCCGGCGCTCGGCCCCGTCCTCGAGAAGCTGCACAAGTATCGCAATGAGATGTATCACCGCGACAAGCTGCGGCGCGAGGTCCTCAAGCCGGCCACGCTGATCTATTTCGACTCTGCCTGTTCCGCGCTGGAGGCGTACAAGCCTCACATGATGGCCTTCACCGGAAATCCTCTGGGGCCGGAGCTCTCACGGTTCACCGGAGGGGGTTCGGGATTCCTGGAGATGGACCTCCCGCAGCGCATCGCCGCGCAGCTTCGCTGCGAAGTTGGCCTCGACCTGCCCCACATCCGCAGCGTACTTGCCCAATACCTCACTGCCCGGCTGGACGAAATGGCCGACGGTCTCTCGTTCATCGAGGACAACCTTGGGGTCCCGCACCTCGTGCGCGGCGATGCCATGCGGCTCGTGCAGGCGAACCTTGCCACGAACCCGACCCTCGAACAGGTCCGCGGGAAGAAGTACCAGTACTCCAAGGCAGACATGGAGCAGTGGAGAAGCCACATCTCCGCGCTGGAGTCCATCGCCGGCAAGCACGAGCTGGTACGCGAGTACGCAGCCATCGAGGACGCATTCGAGCCCTTCGAGGAGCTCGTCGAGCAGGCCGTGATGGCCGTCGACCGGGAAGTGCAATTCCAGATCGACATCGCCCGCGGCAAGTAGCCGTCCGCCGGAAAACCACCGCAGCAACCAGGAACCGCGCGCTAACGTGACGGGCATGACCTGGTCACTCAGCCTCCTGAAGCCCCGGGAACCCGAGCTGCTTGATGCACTGTTCCTCTCGGTGGGCCGGGCGCTGCACCTCGCGAACGCTTATGAGGAGAAGTGCCAGTATGTGCTCCGTGTCGGCAACCTGATCACCGCCCACCAAACCGACCCGACCATGACCTTCGAAGAGGCCGTCGCCTCAGTCCCCGCCGACAAGCTGCTGGGCGGCACGCTGCACAGCCTGGCCGCGCACGCGATGGGCCGGACCATGGACATGGACACCCTGCACAAGGCCAGGCAGGCCCGGAACTGCATCGCCCACGAAGGCGCCTCAATCGGCGCCATCTGGTGCGTGGACCGCGACCTCCTCCTTCAGCACGCCGTCAAGCTGCGAGCGGCCGTGACGGATCTCGCGCTCGGCGACAACATCATCTCGCAGTGGTGCCACGGCCTGGCTGAACCGCACGACCCGCCGCCGACGGACTGGATCAACGGGTACCCCGATGCCGTCGACACCTGGGTCTTCGGCCATCTCCGCGGCCTGCTGCCCGAGCCGGCGTCGGGCCTCGGCAGCTCAGAGTGACGGCGCAGACCGGTGGTCACTCTTCTTCATCCTCGGTCAGGTGCTCCATGAGTCGCTCCAGGGTCTCCCCCGAGAGGGCTGGAGACCGTCGCAGCCAGTGATCAAGCCACTCCGGGTCCGTCATCATGCCTGGTCAGCCGCCTTCCACGTCTACGGAACTTCATCAAACTCCGCACATGCTGCTTTCGGCGGGACTAAGCAGTCCGGCATAGGCCGCGAGACCCACAAGATGATGCTGGAGCACTACCAGTGGACCAAGAACCTGCTGGTCAGCTATTCGCCGAAGAAGCTCGGGTTCTTCTAGAGCGGTGAAGTCCATTGCTTGGGGTGGGCGTTGCTCTCCGAGCAGCACCCACCCCAGACAGTCACCGTCATCGTTGACATGTCACGGGGGATCGGAGCCGGAGAAACTGCTGGTCAGAGACGGTTCAGCGGCACCGCTTGTGGCATGTTTCGGGGCCCGAGCGTCAAACGAGCGTCACGGTCAACGGGTGTCGGCCTTCGCTGTCGGATGCACGGTCAGGCGCCGAAACCTCTCCGATGAGGCCGAAGCCGACCGCGACAAACCACCACGGCGCGCGTTGCGCCCTCACCACCGGGCGGGTGACCGCCGTGGCCCTCGAGCGTGTCAATCCGGGCCTGCCCCGTACGTGACCAGTCGGCCGGCGTCGAGGACCGCGGTTCGGTCGGCCAGGGTGTCGGCAGCTGCCAGGTCGTGGGTGATGAACACCAGGCTGAGCGCGTTCCGCTGCCGGAGCCGGGACAGAAGCGTGAAAATCGCGTCGCGGGTGGTGGGGTCGAGGCCGGAGGTGATCTCGTCGCAGACCAGGACTGCGGGCTCGGCCAGCAGTGCCCTCGCCAGGGCGGCACGTTGGAGCTCTCCGCCCGAGAGCGCGCCCGGGCGGCGCAGGGTCAGGCCTTCGGCCATCCCCAGCTCCTCCAGGGTCCGTACGGCGGCACGGCGGGCGGTGTCCCGGGCGGCGCCGCGCAGCCGGACGGCCGTGCGGGCGACCTGGTCGAGGACCGGCCGGTGCTCGTCGAAGGCCGCTTTGGGGTCCTGGAACACGTACTGGACGGCCGCCAGTTCGGCGCGCGTGCGGGCACGGAGGCTGCGCGGCAAAGGGGCCCCGTCGAGCAGGACCGTCCCGTCGTACGCGGAGTGCAGGCCGGCCAGGCACCGGCCCAGGGTGGTCTTGCCGCTGCCGGAACGGCCGACCACGGCCAGGCACTCCCCCGGGACGGCCGACAGCGTCATGCCGTGCAGTACGGGAGTGGTGCCTCCCGCGGTCCGGTGCCGGGCAGTCAGGTCCCGTACTTCCCATCGTGCTCCGCCGACGGGTGAGATAGGTCGTGGCCGGTGCGCCGCCGGCTTCGCGGGGGTGGGCAGCACCGCGTCCGCCGGGCCACGGTCCACGACCCGGCCTCCCCGCAGCACGACCGCCTCGTCGGCCAACTGCCGTACGACGTCCCAGTCGTGGCTCAGGAGGACCAGGGCGATGCCCTGCCGGGCGACGTCGGCCAATGCCTCGACGACGCCCTGTTTGGTGACCGGGTCCTGGCCCGTGGTGGGTTCGTCGGCGACGATCACCTTGGTCCCCAGGAGCAGTGCCTGTGCGATGACGACCCGCTGCTGCTGGCCCCCGGAGAGCTGGTGGGGGTAGCGGCGCAGCACCGTCGCGGGGTCGGGCAGCTGGGCCAGGCGCAGGGCGTGCTCGACGCGGCCCTGGATTTCGCCGCGGGTTCCGCCCTGTCGGGCGGCGATGTCCCTCAGGAGCGCTCCGGCGCGGCGGGCGGGGTTGAGGACGGCGGCGGGGTGCTGGGGTACGTAGCCGACGGAGCCGGGTCCCGGGGTCCGGATCCGGCCGTCGACCCGGGCACCGGGCGGGAACTCGCCGAGCAGGGCGCGTCCGGTGGTCGTCTTCCCGCTGCCGGAGGGCCCGACGAGGGCGGTGATCCGGCCGGCGCGGGCCGTCAGGCTCACCCCGTCGACGAGTGTGCTGCCGGCCACCTCAACGCGCAGCCCTTCCACTTCCGCGACCGGATTCATCCCCGGCCTCCTTTCCTGGCGGCCTTGGCTGCCGGTGTGTGCAGGGCGGCGTCGAAGAGCAGGTTGGTGCCCATGGACAGGGCCGCGATGAGGATGGCGGGCACCACCACGGCCCACGGCTGCAGGAAGAGGCCCGCGCGGTTGCGGTCCACCATCACCGCCCAGTCGGCGGCGTCGGGCGCGACGCCGATCCCGAGGAACGCGGCTGTGGCCACCAGGTACAGGGCGCCGGTCAGCCGGATCCCGGCGTCGGCGGCGAGGGTCCGGCGCATGGAGCGGGCCACGTAGCCGATCGCCGTACGCCACCAGGACTCGCCCTGCATCCGCAGGGCTTCGACGGCGGGCCGGGAGGCTATCTCGGCCGCCGCCGCGTGCACCACGCGCGCGGCGTCGGGTACGGCGGCCAGTCCGACCAGGGCCGCCAGTCCGGCCGGCCCCGGGGTGAGCGTCGCCGCCACCAGCAGCACCAGCAGCAGCGAGGGCACGGCGATCAGTACGTCGAGGGGCCGCATGAGGACCTCCTCCAGCCAGGTGCGGCGGGTGAGTGCGGCGGTCAGCCCGAGCGGGACGGCGACGAGGTAGGCCAGGCCGGTGGCCGCGAGCGCCACGAGGACCACGGAGCGGCCGCCGAGCAGGACCTGCCGCCAGACGTCCCGGCCGCTGAAGTCGGTGCCCAGCACGTGCCCGGTGCCCGAGGCGAAGGAGACCGAGCGGGGTCCGGCCGGTCCGGCGAGTATCGGTCCGAGGGCGGCCAGCAGCAGGGGCACGGCGATGAGCCCCACGGCGAGCGCGTACCTGGGTGCGTGGCGCCTCATGCGGCCACCTCCGCGCGGGGGGCGAACCGCCGGGCGACGAGGTCGGCCCCGAGGTTGGCCAGGACGGTGACCGTGCCGAAGACGACGGCCATGCCCTGGACGACGGGCACGTCCCGGGCGGCGACGGCGTCGATGAGCACGGTCCCCAGGCCCGGGATGACGAAGAGGGCCTCGACGACGATCACTCCGCTGAGCAGCCAGTCGCAGGTCCGGGCCAGTTGCTGGGCGGCGGGAGCGAGGGCGTTCGGCAAGGCGTGCGTCCAGCGGACGCGCGCGCCGCTCACGCCGTAGCGCAGGGCCTGGGCGACGTACGGCGAGGCCATCGCCTCGATCATCCCGGCCCGCACCAGGCGGCTGATGGTGCACACGGGCCGGGCGACCAGCACGAGGACGGGCAGGACCAGTACGGCCGGCTCGGTGAGCGGGTCCGCGCCGACGGCGGTGGGCGGCAGCCAGCCCAGCCACAGCCCGAACACGGCGGCCAGCAGCACGCCGAGGGCGAACTCGGGTACGGAGTGCACGGCCAGGGTCAGCGCGCTGAGGGTGCGGTCCAGCGGGCCGCCCTCACGGCGGGCGCACAGCACGCCGAGCCCTGCCGACAGCGGCAGCAGCACGACGAGGGTGGCGCACGCGAGCACCACCGTGGGCCCGAGCCCGCCGGACAGGTAGCCGGAGACGGGCCGCCCGCTGACGAGCGAGGTGCCGAGGTCGCCCCGGAGGAGTCCGGCGGCCCAGTCCAGGAAGCGTTCGGCGGCGGGTCGGTCCAGGTCCAGGGCCGCGCGGATACGGGCGATGCGCTCCGGATCGGGCTGGTCGCCGGCCAGGGCAACGGCCGCGTCCCCGGGCAGGGCCTCGGTGAGCACGAAGACGAACAGGACGACGGCCGCCGTCTGCCCCAGACCGAGGAGCAGGCGGCGGCCGACCCAGGAGAGGTGGAGGGTCACGCGAGCCAGATCTTGTCGAAGCGGGCCCAGTCGAGGGTGTTGGCGGGGGCCTTGGCGGATACGCCGTGCACGGTGGGTGCGGTGGCGACGATCCAGTCGGCGAAGCCCCAGATCAGGAAGCCGCCTTCGTCGTGCAGGCGGCGCTGCATGCGCTCGTAGAGGGCGGCCCGCTCCTTCTCGTCGCGGGTGGACTGGGCCTGCTGGTACAGGTCGTCGAAGTCCTTGTGCTGCCACTTGGTGGCGTTGGTGGTGGAGCCGGTGAGCAGGCGCTGCGAGATGTGGGACTCGATGGGCATGGACCCGGACCGGTAGGAGGCGAAGGTCCCGTTGTTCAGGATGTCCTTCCAGTAGGTGTCCTTGTTGCCGACCTTGACCTCGATGGTGACGCCGGCCTTGGCGGCCTGATCCTTGAAGATGCCGGCGGCCTCGACCAGGCCGGCACCGGCGGGGGCCGTGTCGAGCGTGACCTTGAGGTTCTCCGCCCCGGCCTCCTTGAGCAGGGCGCGGGCCCGCTCCAGGTCCTGGGTGCGCTGCGGAAGGCCGGACGCGTAGTACTGGTAGCCCTTGCCGAAGAGGTCGTTGCCGATCTCTCCGGCGCCGGAGAGGGCTCCGTCGACGAGTTCCTTGCGGTCGGCGATGAGGAAGAACGCCTGGCGGACCCGCGGGTCGTTGAACGGGGGCCGGTCGGTCTTCATCACGAAGCCCTGCATCGAGCTGCCGGGGAGGCGGATGACCTCGATCTTCCCCTTGCCCTCGTGGGTGCGGGCGGTGGCGGGGCTGAGCTCGTGGGCGTACTGGACCTGGCCGCCGAGCAGGGCGCCGGCCCGGGCCGACTCCTCGGTGGCGACGACGATTTCGAGCTGGTCGAGGTGGGGTGCGCCCTCCCAGTAGGCGTCGTTGCGCTTGACCACCAGGGACCTGCCGGGTGTGAAGGAGCCGAAGGTGAACGGGCCGGATCCGACGGGCTTGTCGAAGGAAGTGGTGTCCTTCGGGACGATGTAGGCGCCGAACGCGGCCAGTACGTTGGGGAATTCGGCGTACGGGCGCTTCAGCTTGAACTCGATGGTGGAGGCGTCCAGGGCTCGGCTGGCCGCGAGGTCGATGGGCTCCAGGGATGCCTTGGCCCGGAAGGTGCCCTGGGGGTCGGCGATCCGGCGGTAGCTGTAGAGGACGTCCTCGGCGGTGACCGGGCGGCCGTCGTGGAAGGAGGCCTTGCGGAGAGTGATCTTCCAGGTGTCGAGGGCCTCGTTGGGCTCCCAGCGCTCGGCGAGCCGCGGTACGGGGGCGAGGTCGGCGCCGAAGTCGGCGAGCTTGTCGTAGAGGGCCTTGGCGCGGGCTGCGTCGACGAACAGGTTGGCGGCGTGCGGGTCGAGGGTCTCACTCGCCCCGCCGCCGGCGAAGGCGGCGCGCAGCGTGCCGCCGCGCTTGGGGGTTCCGGCCTCGGCAGCGTTCTTCTTGTCGGCGGTCTTGCCTGTTTCGGTTGCGCAGCCGGCGGTGAGGGCGAGGGCGGCTGCCGTGGCGGTGGCGGTGGCGAGGAGGAAGCCTCGGCGGGGGAGGCCGGAGCGGGGGCTGTTCACGGTGTGGTGTCTCCGTTGCTGTGCTGGGGGTGGTTCGGGGGAGTGAGCCGGGCGACGAGGTGCAGGCGGTCGGAACTTGTGGTTCCTTGCGGGGAGTCGCCTTCACGCCAGGGCGGTTCGGTACGCGGGCCGGAGCGGTCGTACAGGTCCAGGACCTCGAAGCCGGCGGTCGTGAGGAAGTACCGCAGTTCCTGGGGGAACAGCAGCCGCCAGGCGGAGTGCTGCTCTTGTGGCGGTGTTCCGTCGTCGGCGGTCCAGGTGCGGCTGCGGCGCAGGAGTTGGGCACCGTGGTCGATCCACAGGGTGGTGTGGGAGGTGTGCGTGGTGCCGCGCCAGTCGATGGAGGCGGTGCGCGGCCCGTCGAGGAGTTCGGTGTTGCCGAGGAAGAAGGCGCCGTTGCGCATCTCCGCGATGAGCAGCCCGCCGGGGACGAGGTGGCGGCGGCAGGCGGCGAGGCAGGCGGTGAGGTCGTCGTTGGTGTGGCAGTAGAGCAGCGCGCTGTCCAGGCAGAGGACGGCGTCGAAGGTGCGGCCGAGTTCAAAGTCCCGCATGTCGGCGCGGTGGTAGTCGGGGCCGGAGTGGCGGCGGCGGGCGTGGGCGAGCATCGCCTCGGCGGTGTCGATGCCGGTGACACGGCGTCCGGCATGGTGGTGCAGCCAGGCCGCGTCGCGGCCGGTACCGCAGCCGATGTCCAGAACCCGCGGTCCCGCACCGTGTCGGCGCAGGGTGTCCTCGGCCCAGCGGGCGGCGAGGCGGTCGGGGTCGGGGAAGCGCTCTTCATAGAGCTCGGGGTGGTCGGTGAGGAGGTTGCCGGTGCTCATCTGGTCTCGCTCAGGGGACGGGGGTCGGTGTGCGGGGCGGCGGATTCCACGTCCGGGTGCGGGTCCGGGTCGCGGTCCCCGGAAACAGAGGCGATCGGCGTATCCACCGCGGTGGCGGGCAGGGACCGGCGCCGGTGCAGCCGGGTGACGGCAGCCGCCGATGTGAGGCCGAGGGCGGTACAGCAGGCGTACGGCAGCCACGCCGGGCCCGTCTGCGCGGCCGTGTCCATGGCCCAACCGACGCCGGCTCCCGCGCCCGCGGCGGCCACTCCGGACACGGCGTAGAACAGGCCGTAGAAGGTGCCGGTGAGCTCCGCGCGGCCGAACGCGGGGATCAGCTCCATGACGAACGGCTGGGCGGTCATCAGCCCGAGGTGCAGCAGCAGCGCCCCGGCCAGGACCGGCAACAGCCGCGCCGGGTGCTCCCCCGTCGCCCCGGCCACCAGCATGGGCGGTACGAAACCGAGCCCGCTGACGGCCAGCCCGGCGGCGATCCAGCGGCCGCGACCGCCGCCCCGTGCGGCCAATCGGCGGGTGAGGCGCAGCTGGAACAGGAGGTTGGCGAGGGTCCCGGCGGCGAAGAGCAGCCCGACCGCGCCCGCCCAGCCGGTGGCCTGCCTCGCGGCGTTCGGGAGCAGCAGGTAGAGCTGGCTCTCCATGCCGTACATGCCGACCATGGCGAGCGCGAAGGCCACGAACCGGCGGTTGCCCGCCGCCTCCCGCCAGTCGCCGAGGACGGAGCCGGCCGGACGCGGCACCGCGCGGGCGGGCAGCACGGCGGCCTGGGCGACGGTGAGAAGTGCGAACACGCCCGCCGCAGTGAGCGCCGCCACCCGGAAGCCGCCGAACAGCAGCAAGCCGCCCAGCAGCGGACCGAGCAGTGCCCCGGCCGTGGCGAACACGTTGAACAGGGCGAACGCCTCGGCCTTGCGGTCGCCGGACTCCTGGGCGACGTACGTCCGTACGGCCGGGTTGAACAGGGCCCCGGCCAGCCCGCTCAGGACGGATGCGGCGATCAGCACGGGCAGCGCGTCGCCGAGGGCGAACAGCGAGAAGCCGAGGGTACGCAGGCCGCAGCCCGCGATGATCACGCCGCGGGCCCCGAGGCGGTCTGCCGCTGAGCCGCCGATCAGGAACAGGCCCTGCTGGCTGAGGTTGCGCAGTCCCAGAACCAGGCCGACCACCGCCGCGGACATTCCGAGGTCGTCGGTGAGGTGGGTGGCCAGGTAGGGGATGAGCAGGTAGAAGCCGGTGTTGACGCCGAGCTGGTTGATCAGCAGAAGCCGCACGGCCGGTGGGAAGCCGCGCACCGCTGCGAGGGTTCTCACTGTGCGGCCCCTGCGGGTATGCCGGCACGGCGAAGGACTCCCAGCCCGCCGCGTGCGGCGGGGCGTACGGTGCCGTCGGCGCCGCCGATCCCGGCCCACGGATCGTCGGCGAGGAGCAGATGCCCGTCGAGGTCGACCCAGCGGGCCCGGTCGATCAGGTGGACGGCGGGCGCGATGCCGAGCGAACTGGCCGTCAGGCAGCCGAGCATGAGGTCGGTGCCGCTGCCGCTCAGGGCGTCGTGGATGCGCAGCGCTGCCCGTACGCCGCCGCACTTGGCGAGTTTGACGTTGACCCCGTGGACCCGGCCCGCGAGGGCGGCGGCATCCTCGTAGGAGACGGCATCCTCGTCGGCGATCACCGGGACCGGGGAGGCGACGGCGACCCGTGCCAGGGCGTCGGGCCGGCCGGCGGCGATGGGCTGTTCCACGGCGGTGACGCCGAGGGCGGCGAAGCGGGGCAGCAGTGCGTGTGCCTGCTCCTCGGTCCAGGCGCCGTTGGGGTCGAGCAGCAGATCCGCGGCGGGCGCTCCTTCGCGGACGGCCTCGACGCGGGCGAGGTCCTCGGCCGGGTCGGGGGATCCTGCCTTGACCTTGAGTACGGTGAATCCGGCCGCGGCGAGCCGGCTTGCCTGTGATGCGGCGGGGACGGGCGCGACGATGCCGATGGTGCGGGCCGTCGCTGCCGACGGGGGCAGCGGGCTGCCGAGGAACTGGTGCGCGGGCTGCCCGGCCCGTTTGCCGGTGAGGTCCAGTACGGCGGCCTCGACCGCGGCGAGGACTCCGGCGGGCAGGCCGGCGCCGAGGATGCCGGCGGGGGCGATTTCGTCCCATGCGGTCTCGGGGTCCGGCAGGCGCTCGACGGCCGGGCGCAGGGCGTTCAGGTGGCGCAGGATGTCCGCGGTGGGCAGCCCGAGGTATCGGCTGCTGACGGCCTCCCCCCAGCCGCTCAGCCCGCCGTGTTCCAGGCGGACCCAGACGGCGTCGCGGCGGGCCATCACGGAGCGGGCGATGCGCAGCGGCTCCGCCAGTTCCAGGGAGGCGGTGTGCCAGGTGAGCTTCACACGGCACCTCCGGGGGCCGGAACGTAGGCGGATGGGCCGGGCGCGGTGACGGGATCGACGACGGTGCGGCAGCGGGTCCAGCCGAGGGCCTCGGCGGCGCGCGGGTGCGGGATCTCCAGCGGGCGGGTGGCCGGGGCGGTGGCGGTGAGGCCGTGGGCGTGGCAGAAGTCGTCGTCGTAGACGGTGCCGAGGTAGCGGTGCGGACCGTCGGGGAAGACGGTGGCGACGACGGCGCCGGGCTCGGCCCTGGCGGCCCACGCGGAGACCAGGGCGACGGCGCCGGTGCTCCAGCCGCCGCTGACGAAGCTGCCCCGGGCGAGTCGGCGGCAGGCGTCGACAGCCTCGGCGGGGCCCACCCAGTGCACCTCGTCGAAGACGCCGTGCCGGACGTTGCGGGGGTGGATGCTGCTGCCGAGTCCGCGCATCAGGCGCTGCCGGGCGGGCTGTCCGAAGATGGCGGAGCCGACGGAGTCGACGCCTATCACCTTCAGCCGGGGCCAGCGGCGGCGCAGCGGGCCGACCAGTCCCGCGCTGTGCCCGCCGGTGCCCACGCTGCACACCAGGACGTCCAGGTGGTCGAGCTGGGCGATCAGTTCCGCAGCCATCGACCGGTAACCGGCCGGGTTGTCCGGGTTGTTGTACTGGTCGGGCCAGTACGCGTCCTCGGTGCGGGCCAGGACCTCGCGCAGCCGGGCGATGCGGGCGGCCTGCCAGCCGCCTTGGGCAGCCGGGCGGTCGACGAGCTCCAGGCGGGCGCCGTGCGCGCGAAGCAACTGCCGCATGGACGGTTCGAGTTCGGTGTCGCCGACGAGGATGACGGGGTGGCCGAGGGCCTGCCCGGCGAAGGCCAGCCCGATGCCCATCGTGCCGGAGGTGGACTCCACGACGGGGGCGCCTGGGGACAACTCGCCACGCCGTCGGGCGCTGGTCAGCATGGACATCGCCGCGCGGGCCTTCATGCCGCCGGCGCTGAGGCATTCGAGCTTGGCCCAGAAGCCGGGATGGGAGTGGGGAAGGTCGGTGTGGATACGGGCGAGGGGGGTGCGCCCCAGCAGGGGCAGGAGACCGGGGTTGGCGTCAGCCGCGTCGGACCTGGGCATGGGCGGGGCGAGGGTCACGGCCGGCCTCCGTAGCGGTGGATGACCCCCGGGCCGCCGTCGAGCCAGAAGAACGGATACGGCTCGGCGGACACCGCGCTCACTCCGGCTCCGAGGAAGCGGGGCAGGACGGCGCTGCCGGTCTGGGCGAACATCACAAGGGGTTTGCCGGTCGCGGCGGCGTGGTCGAGCAGTCCCTGGAAGCTGCCGTTGCCCAGGGTCATGCCGGAGGCGAGAACGGCGCCGCAGCGTTCGAGGTGGGCGGCCGCGTCGGTCAGGACGGGCTCACCCCACTCGGTGGTTCCACCCTTGAGGTCGCACGGCAGGTAGTTGCGGCTCCGCGAACGCAGCTGCTCCAGAAGCGAGTTCACCACTCCGACCACCAGGACCGGGCGGCGTTCGCCGGGCCCGGAGGCGTCGATGGGCAGCAGGTCCACGACGGCACGGGCGCGGGCCATCGAGCGGCTCAGCGAACTGCCGGCCGGCAGAGGATGCGGGCGGGCGCCGTACTCCGGCGTGTGAGGGCGTACGTGGGCCAGGTAGGCGTCGAGGGCCGCGATCCGCACCGGTAGGAGCGGATGGCCGAGGAGGTCGGCGATGGTGGCGCCGACACAGTCGTCGAGGGCGCCCGCGGGCAGTGCCCCGGGCTCCACGGCACACGATCCGACGGCCGCGCCGAGGCGCACGCTCAGGACCTCGTTGCGGTAGCCGCTGCTGCGCCCTTCGTGCCGGACGGCCTGGGCGGTGGTGAACGCGAGTGAGATCCGCTCGTGGGCGGGGTCGAGGCCGTACGCCCCGGCGCGAACACGATCGAAAAGCTGATCGACGCTCCGGACGACAGGGTCGCCCTGCGCGTGCTCGCGCGTCGGGGACACTTCGGTTCCAGGCGTGTGCAGAGCAGGCGCGGTCACGCGGGCACCGCCGCGGTGGGCTCGTAACAGGGGCGCAGGCCGGCCAGCAGCCGCTCGGCGGCGGCGCGGGCGCCGCCGCCCTCGGTGTCGGCCGTCATGACATGGCCGAGGTACTCGTTGTTGCTGGTGGCGGCCCGCACGCTGCGGCCGGCTCCGGCAAGGGTGAGCTCCAGCACCTCGGGCCGGGCGCGGACGGCCTCCGCCCCCTCGATGCCGGCGAGGGTGCCGGCGGTGTCGGGCAGGAGGAAGGCGATGGCTGCGCTGCGCACTCCGGTCGACCGCGGCGCGAGATCGGGCACGCGGCCGAGGGCCACGTCCACGCAGGCAGTCGCCAGGTCCACGCCCGTGACATGGCGGACGAGTTCGGTGATGCGGTTCCCGGCCGGGCGGGGGTTGACCTCGACCAGCCGGGGCCCGTCGGGCGTCAGTTTGATCTCGGTGTGGCAGACCACCTGGTCCAGGCCCAGCGCCTTGACGGCCCGCAGCGCGGTCTCGGCGGCCTCCGACGCCAGGGCCTCGGCGATGCCGGCCGGGAACATGTGGCCGGTCTCGATGAAGGCGGGCGCCCCTCCGATGCTCTTGTCGGTGACGCCCACGACATGGGTGGCTCCGCCGAAGGAGACGGTCTCGACGCTGACTTCGGGCCCGTGCAGCAGTTCTTCGAGCAGGATGACGGGGGCACGGTCCTGGCCGCGGGCGTTGACCGGGAACTCGGTGAGGGCCTGGCAGGCGAGCTCCAGTTCGCGCTCGTCGGCCACCGCGCGGACCAGCATGCCCGCACACAGGTCCACCGGCTTCACGACGAGCGGGTAGCCGATCTCGCGAGCGGCCACCACCGCCTCCCCGGCACCCTCGCAGAGCGCGAACCGAGGCCCCGCCACACCGGCTTCGGCGAGTGCACGGCGCGTCAGGTCCTTGCGGCAGGCCGCCTCGACCGCCTCCGGGGCAGGCCCGGGCAGGCCGAGCCGCCGGGCGGTGTGAGCGACGGCCGGCAGGTAGTAGTCACACGAGGAGACCACCCCGTCGAAGCCGAGGACGGCGTGCAGACCTTCCAACCGGTCGAGCAGGGCACCCGTGTCGTTGGTGTCCGCCGTGATGACGTTGCGGGCCGTGAGCAGCGGGTGGGGCCCCTCACCCGCGGGGGCGGAGCGCAGGTAGTGGTGCAGGTCGCGGGTGACGAAGGTGAACTCGTGCCCGTCCTCGCGGATCGCCCTGGGCAGCAGCCTGCTCATCGATCCCACCCAGCTTTCGATCACCAGCAGATGTCCCACCGGACTTCCTCCCAGACTGCCGTCGGCTCTGTGCGACGCAGACGTTATAGGAAATCGTTTTCATTTCCAATACGACAGTTTTCCGATAGCCTGCGGCCCCCGGAGCACGAGAGGCGGAGTGGGATGACAGAGCTGACACCTGATCAGAGGGTTGGGCCGTACACGGTGCGGCACGCGAGATGCGAGGACCTGCCCGGTGCCCGGAGCGTCATGCTGGACACCTTCTACCGGGAGTTCGGCTACGGGTACGTGCCGGACTGGCACCCCGACGTCGTCGACCTCGACGGCACCTACCTGCGCCATCCCCGGCACACCCTCGTCGTCGCCGTACGCGACGACGGCGAGGTGGTCGGCACCACCGCGCTCAACTCCCGCGGCCCCGCCCACCCGCCGCACCCGCGCAGCCTCGTCGAGCGCTACCCCTCGGGACCGACCGCGCAGCTGCTGCGTGTCTACGTGCGCCCCGAGCACCGGCGGCACGGGCTGGCCCGGGCGATGGTGCACACCGCATGCGCGTTCGCCGCGGCCGTACCGGGCTACGAGCGCATCTACCTGCACACGAACGTCGACATCCCCGGCGCAGAAGGCTTCTGGCGCAGCCTGGCCACCGAGATCTTCGACGCCCGCACCACCGGCGAGCACGGCGGATTCGGAACCGTCCACTTCGAGATGCCGCTCCCGGCACCGGGAGTGGATCCCGGGCCGGTGACGGGACCGGGCCTGGAGCCGGCCGGCGTCATGTGACCCGTCGTTCCTCCAGAGGCGCCGGCCTGAGCGCGTCCTCCTCCACCCGGGGCAGGTGCGGAGTGTGGTTGACCAGGCGGGCGGAGTTGCCGACGACCGCGATGCTGCTGGTGTTGTGCAGCAGCGCCGCCAGCACCGGATTCATGGAACCGCCCGCGCCCGCGACCAAGCCGAGCAGATTGACGCCGATGGCGAGCCCGTAGTTCTGCCGTACGACGCGCAGGGTGTGACGGCTCAGCTCGACCACGGCCGCGACCTGGCGCAGGTCGTTGCCCGCGAGCGCGATGTCCGCGGTCTCCAGGGCGACATGGGAGGAGTGCTCGCCCATCGTGATGCCCACGTCCGCCAGCGCCAGTGCGGGGGCGTCGTTCGTTCCGTCGCCGACCATCGCCACGGTGTGGCCCTCGGCCTGGAGGTCGCGGATCAGCTGGAGTTTCGCCTCCGGAAGGGCGTGGGCGTGCACTTCGGTGATGCCGAGGGCGTCCGCCACGACCTGGGCGGTTTCCGGGGCGTCACCGGTGAGCAGTACCAGGCGCGAGACGCCCAGGTCGCGCAACTGCCGGACGACGATGTCGGCGCCCGCCCGCACGGCGTCCGAGACCCCGAGAAGGCCAATGAACTCCTGGTCCTGCGCCAGGCAGATGACGGTCTCACCGCCGCGGCGCAGGTGGTCGGTCCAGCCCTGGGCCTCCTCGGTGAGTTCGATGCCGTGCCGGCGCAGCAGCGCGGGGCTGCCCACCAGGAGGCGGGTGCCGTCGAGTTCGGCGCGCATGCCCATGCCGAGGACTACCTCGCAGGCCTGGTGGAGCGGCACGTGGAGGTGCTGTTCCTCGGTGTGGGCGACGATGGCCTGGGCGAGGGGGTGGCGGGCGTGGAGCTCGCCGGAGGCGGCCAGGCTGAGCACCTCGTCGGCGCCGAAGCGCTCGCTGAGGGTGACGACGCTGGTGACGAGGGGGCGGCCGAAGGTGAGGGTGCCGGTCTTGTCGAAGACCACGGCCGTGACCCGGCCGATGCCTTCCAGGTGGGTGCCGCCCTTGATGAGGGTGCCGCGGCGGGCTCCGTTGCCGATGGCGGCGCTGATGGCGGTCGGTGTGGCCAGGCCCGCGGCGCAGGGGCAGGCGATCAGCAGCATCGTCATCGCCCGCCGCGCGTCGCGCGTGACGGCATACGTCAAGGCGGCCAGGGCGAAGGAGACCGGGACGAAGCGCTGGGTGAAGCGGGTGGCGACGGTCTGGATCGGGGCCCGGTCGGTCTGGGCCTCCTCGACCCGGGTGATGATCCGGCCGACGGTGGTGTCCCGGCCGACGGAGTCGGCCCGGACGGTGAGGGAGCCGGAGGTGACGATGGTGCCCGCGTAGACGTGGGCGCCTTCGCGTGCGTAGACGGGGAGGGCTTCGCCGGTGACGGCGGCCTGGTCGACCAGGGCCTCGCCGCCGGTCACGTGTCCGTCGACGGGGATGCGGTGGTGCTCGTACACGGCGACGACGTCGCCGGGCTCCAGCTCCTCCAGGGGCACCTCGACCTCCACGCCCTCGCCCCGGACCAGCCACACCCGCTCCTCGCCGATGGTGAGCAGGTCCTCGATGGCGCGGCGGGTGCGGCGCAGGGTGAGCGTCTGCAGGAATTCGCCGATGTTCAGCAGCCACAGCACGGTCAGGGCGACCACGTTCTCGCGCAGGACCAGGGAGATGACGGTGGCTGCGGTGACGAGCGTGTCGGTGCCGGGGCTGCTCCTGCCGCGCAAGGTGCGCAGGGCACCGCGGAAGAACGGCAGGCCGGTGAAGACGGTGATCACGCCGAGGAGGCCGGAGGAGCCGACGCCGATGCGGGGCCGGGCGAGCAGGCGGCGCAGCGCGACGAAGGCGAGAACGGCCCCGCCCACGACGAGACGGGCGATCTCGCCGGTGGAGGAGTCGGGAACCGACCGGGTGGCCTTGGCAGGAGCCGACGGGGGCGGGGCCTCCTCCAGGGAGGCGACCAGCGCGTCCACGTCCAGGTCCTCGGGCGCCACCCAGATCACGACGCTGCCGGTGCGCGGAAAGATCCGCAGGGCCCGAAAACCACTGAGGCCGGCCAGGCGGTCGTCTACGAGGCCCGCGCAGCCGGGCCGGTCACGAAGCCAGGGGACGCTGAGCCGGACCCGTCCCTTCGCCACCGAGCGGACAAGTACCCCGGACATGATCAGTGCTCATGGCCGTGGTCGTCGTGGTCGACCTTCACCGCGGAGGGCGGCGGAACCTCCTCGCCCAGCGAGGTACGGGCCTCCGCGAGCATGTCCCCGGCCTTGAGCCGGGCCTCCTCGGCGGCCGAGTTCAGCCACCGGCTCGCCACGATGCCGCCCGCGATGCCTCCCACCAGCGCCTTGCGCGCGGTGGGCGCGGCGTCGGGCAGCTTTTTGATGAGGAGCGCACCCACCACACCGGACACCGCGTAGTGGACGAGCTTGCCGGCGGCCGCGCCGACGATGGCGAGGGGATGCATGAACGCCTCCTTCCGTGCCGCTCCCGGAGGAGCGAAACGGATCTCTCCTCCAGTCTGGCCCCGGTCGGCCCCCACGGTCGAGCGGGCCGGTCAGACGACCGCCGCGGACCGCCTCTCCGCAGGCAGAGCGGTCCTGGACGCCCGGGCGGCACGCCGGGAGCCCGCGATCCGGCAGGCCAGATAGATCAGGAAGGCGAGCGTGGTGACGTACGGGCTGATGGGGATGGCACTGCCCAGCGCGAGCAGGATCCCTCCCTCCATGGCCACCAGGGCGAAGACCACGCTGAGGACGGGCAGCAGCACCGGGGAAGCCGTCAGCCGTGCCGCGGCGGCCGCAGGGGTCACGAGCAGGGCGAGCACCAGGAGGGCACCGATGATCTGCACGCACAGGGCCACCGCGAGCCCGAGCACCAGCATGAACACCAGCGACAGCGCCCGGACCGGCACCCCACGGGCCTCGGCCACATCGGGGTCGGCGCTCGCGAAGGTCAGCGGCCGCCAGATCAGGGCGAGTGCCACCAGCACGACCGCGGACGTGCCGGCCAGCCAGGCCATCTGGGGGGTGTCGACAGCGATGATCTGGCCGGTCAGGATCCCGAACTTGTTGGCCGCCCGTCCCTTGTAGAGCGCCAGGCACAGCACACCCAGCCCCAACCCGAACGGCATGATGATCCCGATCACCGAGTTCCGGTCGCGGGCCCGCACTCCCAGAAGGCCGATGGCCGCCGCGGCGAGCAGAGAGCCCACGATGGACCCGGCTACGACGTTGACGCCGGCCAGCAGGGCCGCGGCCGCGCCCGCGAAGGACAGCTCACTGATGCCGTGCACGGCGAACGGCAGGTCCCGCATGATCACAAACGTCCCGGCCAGGCCACCCACCAGGCCGACCAGCGCCCCGGCGAGTAGCGAGTCGCTGACCAGCGCGAGCAGCTCCGCGTAGTCGGCGAAGTTGAAGATCTGCTGCCAGATGCCCGGATCCGCGCCGTCGTCGGGGGCCATGACCGGTACGAGGGCTGGCTCGGCCGGCGCGCTCAGTGCGCCCATGGCGTTCTGCCGCCGTTCGGCCGCGCGGAGTGATGGGCATCCGTGGCGGCATCCGGCGCTCCCACGACGACCACCCGGCCGCGCACACGGACCACGTCCACGTGTGTCCCGTACAGCTGCGACAACACCTCCGTGGTCATCACCTCCTCCGGCGGGCCGACCCGGAACCCGCCCGCCGCCAGGTAGAGCACCCGGTCCGCCGGCCCCAGGACGGGGTTGATCTCGTGCGTCACGAACACCACTGCGGTGCCGGCCGCTCGTCGCCGCCGGTCCACCAGGCGGATGACCGTGCGCTGGTGCTGGAGGTCCAGGGACAACAACGGCTCGTCGCACAGCAGGACCCGCGGATCCGTGGCCAGCGCCTGGGCGATCCGCACGCGCTGCTGCTCGCCACCCGAGAGCCGTCCGATCGGGGTGTCCGCGTACGGCAGGGCGCCGACTGAGTCGAGGAGTTCGTCGACCCTGCGGCGGACCGCACCGGGGGTGATCGGCAGCCCCCATCGGTGCCCGTCCAGGCCGAGGCGCACCATGTCACGGGCCCGCAGCAGCGTATGCGCGGGAAGCGAGTTCTGCTGCGGGACGTACCCGACCAGGCCGCGCGCCCGGTCCGGTGGGCGGCCGAGAACCGACACCTGACCCGCCGTGAGCGGCTGCCGTCCCAGGAGGATGCGCAACAGGCTCGTCTTGCCCGAACCGTTCGGCCCCAACACCGCCAGGAACTCCTCAGGGCGCACATCGAGGTCCATGCCCTGCCACAGGACGCGCTCGCCATAGGCGAGGGCGGCCCCGCGCAGGCTGATCGCCGGCGGGCCGCTGTCCGGCTGTGCTCCGCTGTCCGGCCGGGACAGCGGCGCCAGGGCCTCCCTGCGGTCCATCACCGGTCCAGGGCACGTTCGATGGCGGCGATGTTGTCCGTCATCCAGCCGACGTAGTCCTTGCCCGGCGGGAGCGTCTCAGTCACCGGCACCACGGGAACCCTGTTGTCCTCAGCGGCCTTCCTGACTCTCTCCGTCTGGGGGCCGGTGGTCTGCTCGTTGTAGACCAGGGCCTCGACACGGTGATCGGTGAACAGGGCGAGCGTCTGCTGCAGGGCCCTGGGCGGAACGTCGTCGCCCTCCTCGATGGCCTCGCTGAAGGCCGCGGGAGTCTTGTTGACCAGCCCGCACGCCTCCGTCAGATAGAGCGGCACAGGCTCGGTGACCGCCACGGGGGCGCCCGGGTGACGGCTCTCGATCCGGTCCGTACGCGCCTGAAGTCCGGCCAGCTCGTCCTTGAACACCTGCGCGTTCTTGCGGAAGACCTCCGCGTCGCCCGGTGCCGTCCTGCCCAGGGCCTGGGCGATGCGGTCGGCGAGGCGGCCCACCGTCGGCAGGTCGTACCAGACGTGCTCGTTGAACTCCCCCGCGTCATTGGCCTCCTTGCCCGAGACCTGGACGGCATCGATCACCTCGGCCGAGGAGTTGTCCGAGCTCCGCAGCATCCGGCCGACGAACTCGTCGTAGCCGCCGCCGTTCTCGACGACGACCGCAGCACGGGAAAGCTCCAGCTGGGTGCGGGTACTGGCCTCGTAGGAGTGCGGATCCTGTGCCGGATCGCTGATGATCGACACGACGGCGACACGCCCTCCCCCGACCTGCCGGACGATGTCCCCGTACACATTCGTCGAGGCGACCACCGGGATCGGCGAGGGGGCCGCGTATCCGGGCCCGCCCCACGCGCACACGACCGCCAGCGACAGCCCGAGAACCACCCCCGGCGCGTGGATCGACAGGCCACGCATTCCAGCCTCCCTGTGCGAGGGAAAGCGAAATGGCAATCACTTGGATTATCCCCCCGCGCGGCCGAGCTCTCCAGTGGAGGACCTGACCGCCACCGCGATCACCGCTCGCCCGGTTTCCGTCAGCGACCGGCGTACGGCAGCAAGGCCATCTCGCGCGCGTTCTTGATGGCGGCGGCGAGGGCCCGCTGCTGCTGGGCCGTCACCCGAGTCACGCGCCGGCTGCGAATCTTCCCCCGGTCGGAGATGAACTTCCGGAGCAGGTCGGTGTCCTTGTAGTCGATGTAGGTGATCCCTGCGGCGTCGAGCGGGTTGGGCCGGGACTTGACCGGCTTGTGGGGAACGGGGCGTCGGGCCATGGTGGCGTCTCCTTGACTGAACGTTTCGATGACGGCCTCGTCGGGCCGTGGGCAGGTGGTGGGTACGGAAGTCAGGCGGCGTCGAGGAGGGAGTCGAAGGCGGTGGGCAGGTCCTTCCAGGCCTCGCGCCCCGACAGGTACTCCGCGTCCGTCAACAGGCAGGAGTCGAGGAGCCGTTCCAGCCCGTCCCGGTCAAGGCCCGGCGACGTGAAAACCAGGTGCTGGCAGCAGTCGCCGTGCTCGGGGTGCCAGTCCAGGGCCGCAGCAGCCCGCCGCATCGGGGGGACCATGTCCCACGCCGCGTCGGGCAATGACGCCAGCCACGGGCCGGCACTCTCGACACACAGCGCGCCGCCTGCGGCGTCCCAGGCCAGCAGGGTGTCGGGGCGGTCGGCGAGCCAGAACCTGCCACGGCTGCGGGCCGCCGCACAGCACAGGTCCTCCAACGCCTCGTACAGACGCTCGGGATGGAACGGCCGTCGGCGGTGCCAGACCAGCGTGGTCACGCCGGCCTCGTCCGCCTCCTGCGGCAGCAGCGCACACGCCGGGTGCTGCGCGGCCGCCGCGGCCTCGACGTCGAAGCCGGCGAACGCGGCCCGGGCGAGTTCGACGGAAGCGACCGGTACGCGCCGTGCGGTGGGGTGCAGTTGAGCGAGCAGTGCCCGGTCCTCGTCGTCGGCTTCCTCGCTGTCGACGAGGGCGAGGACCGGCGCGTACTCCAGCTGGCGGGCCCAGGTGTCGCCGACGGTCCGCTGGTCGGTGGGGGCTGCGGCGAGGCCGGCTTCGGCCAGGTCGTCACCGTTGGCCAGGCAGGGCAGGACGAGGGCGGGATCCACGGCGGTGATCACGTTCGTCAGCACAAGACGGTCCGCGCCGTACCCGGCGACGACCTCTGCCATGGCCTTCGGTTCGACCGAGTCCCACAGCTCGACCACGGCGAGCCGGGTCAGGCCGCTGTCCGCCAACCGCTCCAGTTCCGGGACGAGGTCCTCACGCAGGGCGCAGCACGCGCAGTCGTTGACCAGCGGTGTCTCACCGCGGGAGAGGGGGCCGGAGGCATCGCGGATCAGGCGGAGCACGGTACCGTCGGGCGCAGCGGACAGGTCGTGGTGCAGCGCCACACTCCCGGGAACGGTCCGCAGGAGCTGATCGACGACCTCCCTCCGGGCCTCGGAGTGCATCCCGGCGACGATCACGACGGGGAGCTGGCGCTCGCCGTCCATCACCGGGCTCCGTAGCGGCGCTGGAACTTCTCGACGCGGCCGGCGGTGTCCATGACGCGCGCAGTGCCCGTGTAGAAGGGGTGGCTGGCGGAGGAGATCTCCACGTCGACGACCGGGTAGGTGTTGCCGTCCTCCCAGTCGACCGTCTTGTCGCTGGTCATCGTGGAGCGGGTGAGGAAGGCGGTACCGGAGGCGGTGTCGCGGAAGACGACGGGGCCGTATGCGGGGTGGATTCCGGGCTTCATGGCAGGAACCTTTCGGCGGTGGGGCGGGGTTGCGGGGCGGTCAGCGCTCTTCGCGGAAGTCCACGTGGCGACGGGCGACGGGGTCGTACTTGCGCAGCACCAGCCGGTCGGGGTCGTTGCGCCGGTTCTTGCGGGTGACATAGGTGAATCCGGTGCCCGCCGTGGAGCGGAGCTTGATGATCGGGCGGATCTCGTTGCGTGCCATGGCGCAAGTATATGACAATGGTTTCCATTACCAACACGTACGCCCACTGAGAGAGGCGGCAGATCCATGTCGGCCCACTGCCAACTGACCGGCGCCAAGCCGGGATTCGGCAACAACATTTCCCACTCCCACCGGCGCACCTCACGCCGCTTCGACCCGAACATCCAGCACAAGCGCTACTGGCTGCCCAGCGAGGGGCGCCACGTACGCCTGACACTGAGCGCCAAGGCGATCAAGACCGTGGACGCGATCGGCATCGAGGCCGCCGTGGCCCGGATCCGCGCACGAGGAGGGAAGGTCTGATGGCGAAGAAGAGCAAGATCGCGCAGAACGAGAAGCGCAAGGAGATCGTCCAGCGCTACGCCGCCCGGCGGGCCGAACTCAAGGAAATCATCCGCCGGCCGTCCTCCAGCACGGCCGACCGGGACGCCGCCCTCACTGAGCTGCGCCGGCAGCCGCGCAACGCCAGTGCCACCCGCGTACGCAACCGCGACAGCGTGGACGGCCGCCCCCGGGGCTACCTGCGCAAGTTCGGGCTCTCCCGCGTACGGGCGCGACAGCAGGCGCACGCGGGATTCCTGCCCGGAGTGACCAAGTCGTCCTGGTAGCCGAGACCAGCCGCACGCGCACCGGAGTCATCTATTGAAAATGATTACCGTTAGAGGTTAGGGTGCGTCGGTCCGCGTGCGGCACCCCTACGGGCAAGCAAGGGGGGCTCCGCGGGGTGCCGCACGCGGACTCACGAGTCAGCCGTGCCGTCACGGCGGAACAAGCAATCAACCGAGGCGAGGAGCTTCACATGGCCGTCCCCAAGCGGAAGATGTCCCGCAGCAACACCCGTCACCGCCGCGCCCAGTGGAAGGCGACCACGCCCCAGCTGGTGCCGGTCACCGTCGACGGCTCCGTCTACCAGGTCCCCCAGCGCCTGGTGAAGGCGTACGAGCGTGGCCTCATCCATCCCGAGGGCTGATCCCGTGGCGTCGTACGACCGCCTGCCGGTGACCGTTCTGTCCGGTTTCCTCGGTGCGGGAAAGACCACCCTGCTCAACCACGTCCTCGGCAACCGCGAGGGCCTCCGCGTCGCGGTGATCGTCAACGACATGAGCGAGGTCAACATCGACGCCGCGCTCGTGCGCGGCGGCGAGGCGGCACTGTCACGGACCGAGGAACGGCTGGTCGAGATGACCAACGGGTGCATCTGCTGCACCCTGCGCGACGACCTGCTGGAGGAGGTCGACCGTCTCGCCCGCGAGGGCCGCTTCGACTACCTGCTCATCGAGTCCAGCGGCATCTCCGAGCCCATGCCGGTCGCCGCGACCTTCTCCTTCCCCCGGGACGACGGCGCCACCCTCGGCGACCTCGCCCGCCTCGACACCATGGTCACCGTCGTCGACGCCGCGAACTTCCTGAGGGAGCTCGAAGGCGGGGACGAACTGGCCGCGCGCGGACTGGCCGCCTACGAGGACGACGAGCGCACCATCAGCGACCTGCTCGTCGACCAGGTCGAGTTCGCCGACGTCATCGTCCTCAACAAGCTGGACCTGGTGGAGCCGGACCAGGCCGCACGCCTGCGGGCCGCGCTGACCCGACTGAACCCGGCCGCCCGCGTCCTGCCCGCCGTACGCGGGCACGTGGCCCTCGAACACATCCTGGGCACCGGCCTGTTCGACGTCGAGAAGGCGCAGCAGGCGCCGGGCTGGGTCCAGGAACTCAACGGCGACCACATCCCCGAGACCGAGGAGTACGGAATCTCCTCGGTCGTGTTCCGGGCCGACGCGGCCTTCCACCCGGGCAGGCTGTGGACGTTCGTCACCAAGGGCCTGGACAGCGGCACCTTCGGGCGGATCCTGCGCTCCAAGGGCTTCTTCTGGCTCGCCAGCCGCCCCCGCGTGACCGGCCTGTGGTCCCAGGCCGGCGCCGTCGCCCGCTTCGAACCCTCCGGCACCCGCGGACCCGGCACCGCGCAGGGCCAGGAACTGGTCTTCATCGGCACCGGGCTGCGCCACGAAGCCCTCCTGGCGGCGCTGGACGCCTGCCTGCTCGCGCCAGGCGAAGCCGTACCGGCCGGTGACGAGTTCCCCGCCTGGGAGACGTACGGAAACGACGAGGCCTGCGACGTCCACGAGCACGCCGCAGAGGCAGCCTGAAACTCCGGGCTGGGATGGGGGTCCCCCTTGCTCGAGCGAAGCCGAGAGCTTGGGGGAGGTCGCAGCCACGGCACCGCCCGGCCCGGCCCCGCCCGGGGGCACTGCCAGCTCACTCATCCCCGGCACGTTCACCAAGCCGGTCGTCGAAGCGGTAGGAGACCCGCACCCTGCGTTTCACCGAACTGCGAGGCGAGGTCGAGGGCATCAGCCGCAAGATGCTCACCCCCAAAACCTGGGAAGCAGTCAGCGGGAGTCTTCTCAATCGGACCACTCGCAGTGGATTCGGCCGTGCCGCGGCAGCGGTGTCATCAGTCGAGCCGGGCCTGTCCGGAAGCCTATGGGCCGACACTAGGGCCTGTTGTGAAAGTGCTGGTCATAGCCATTCGTTGATGGCTGCGACCAGCACGGTCGCTTCGTAGCGGACGGCGAGTTTGTCGTACCGGGTGGCGACGGCCCGGTGGCGCTTGAGGCGGTTGATGCCGCACTCGACTGCGTGCCGCTGTTTGTAGTCGTCCTTGTCGAACTTCGGCGGCCGCCCGCCGCGTGAACCGCGCTTGAGGCGGTTGCGGACCCGGTCCGCGGGCACGGGAATGGTGGCCTTGATTCCGCGT